>NZ_JAJAFX010000081.1:0-17013 GCF_025384845.1 Photorhabdus temperata
AGATGCTTAATGCCTATACCGGAGATAAACCCGGATTCAGTATTTTAGGTCAGCTTGGTGCGGGTGGATTTACCCGGATCATTAGCGAAGCACAGCAAAGCGGTGTCAGGCCTGATAGGGCAAATACAGAACCTCTGACATTGAGGGAGAAAGCCACTGCTTACTATGATCTGACTAATTCAGCTTATTTCCGGGATACTCTAGAGAAGATCTATTCATCACCTGAATTAAAATCAGAGTTCAAAGATATAATTGATATTGGTTACCTGGAAAGTAAAAAATTCGCATCTGCCCGTGGTTCCACTAAAGAAAATCCCTTACCTGATCAGTTGGATCTCTACACTTTTAAAAATGAAAATAAATTTAATGCCTCTGAAAACCCGGAATTATATCAGGTGACTAAGCAGGAAAAAGGGCAAGAAGTGACAAGTAACCCCGCTCTGGCTGGCAGTAGCCTGACAAAAGTCCAGCGTGATTTCAGAACACAGGCTCCTGATAAGGATAGTGTCTGGTCATCTGCCGCTTCACTTGAAGCCGATAACCGTCTGACCAATAGGGAGTTGGAATTTGCCCGTTTAAACCCCCGCAACCGGCTGGACAGAACTGACTATCAGTTTGGTCAGTCAGGCCCCATCAAAGCACATCAAGAATTAGCGAAGGAAAACATTATAGTACAACGTGGTAATGGTTTTGCTGTCTGGAATGTGAAAGAAAATACAGGATTTTCTAAGGATGCAGCCTTACACAATTTGCCAACGGTCGCTGCTCCTTCAGGCACCACAGATCGTTTTATTACTGCGGCCAGGTTGTTGGGTACAGGTCTGAAAAATGATCTTTCTTTAGGTACTCCTGCTAACGGGGAATCACCGGAGCAGTCAATTCAGCGAGGGGAGCGGGAAATGAAAGAGCTAACCCGATGGCTGGCAACAGGTTACCTAGTTGATGATAATCATCATTCTATGATCGAAGTTAATTTAGGGGCGGCTAACCACGGTTTAGCGTCTCAGTGGGGATTGAATCTCTATACCGAACCCTTCTCTTCTCCTATACATGCCAAGGGCTTCAGCATCTCCAGCCAGGAAATATTGGCAGAATTAGAAAACCGTGAGGATGTCCACACAGATTACTCTACTTTCAGGAAAGATCTGTACGGCGGAAGCCGGGCAGTTATTAACGCAGATGGCAGTATAAAAACGAATTCCAGATAGTCATTCTTTTTACCAGAAGAAAATAAGAATTTCTTTATCTCAATAGATCTTCCTGTAATACAGCTCAGGAAGTAAGCTTCATCTGATAATTCATGACCGGGGGAGTTGTTGTCGGTTAAACTCACCCCCGGCAATACGGATAATCGCCAGCCAGTGCGGGAATCAGCAAAAGGTCTGAATTGGCTATTCTTGGATAGATCTAAGGTAATGTAATATGTAATACAATTTCATGTCCCACTGGAGGTTCTATGATCGACCTATATTATGCCCCAACGCCAAATGGTCACAAAATCACGCTCTTTCTTGAAGAAGCTGGCCTTCCTTACAACATTTACCGGATTGATATTGGTGCGGGAGATCAATTTAAACCTGAATTTCTTGCAATTTCTCCTAACAATAAAATTCCGGCTATTGTTGATCAGCAACCCGCCGATGGCGGTAAACCTGTCGCCATTTTTGAATCCGGCGCCATTCTGACTTATCTGGCAGAGAAAACAGGTAAGTTACTCAGCAAAGATGTGCGTGAACGTATTCAAAGCCTGCAATGGCTGTTTTGGCAAATTGGCGGCTTTGGCCCAATGCTGGGGCAAAATCACCATTTTAGTCACTTTGCGCCTGAGAAAGTCCCTTACGCAATTAATCGTTATCAAGAAGAAACAAAACGCTTGTATAAAGTTCTGAATACTCAATTGGAAAAAACATCCTATTTGGGTGGTCAGGAATACAGTATCGCTGATATCTCAACTTATCCGTGGGTTCGTGCCTATGAGCGTCAAAATATTGATCTGAGCGATTACCCCGCAGTGAAAAAATGGTTTGATGCTATTAGCCAACGCCGCGCTACCCAAATAGCCTACAGCAAAGCCTGATACCTGTCTGCGGGGTAACTATTTCCCCGCAAAACTTGATCCGGCTAACAGATAGCTGTATTTTAAATCACCAGCCTTGATATCCCTGCTATAGTTTCTATATAAACTTAGGTTATAGGAGTGGCTATGCATATTTTAATCACCGGAGGAACAGGCTTGATTGGCAGCCGTCTGGTTTGCCAGCTTCTTTCCCTATCCCATTCCATTACCATTCTGAGCCGCTCACCACAAAAAGTGTACTCTCTGTTCAGTAAACAAGCTGAATGCTGGACCACTCTGAAAGATAAAACGGACCTCAATGATTTTGATGCCGTTATTAATCTTGCTGGTGAACCCATAGCAAATAAACCCTGGACTTCAGCGCAAAAAGAAAAGCTGTGCCAGAGCCGCTGGACACTAACAGAACAACTCAGCAAGTTAATTAATGCCAGTCAGACACCACCAGAAGTATTTATTTCCGGCTCTGCGGTGGGCTATTACGGCGATCAGAATCAAGCAGTTGTGACAGAACATGAACCACCCAATAATGAATTTACTCATCAACTCTGTAAACGATGGGAACAACTTGCATTACAAGCTGCCAGTGATCAAACCCGTGTTTGTCTTTTGCGTACCGGCGTTGTACTGGCAAAAAACGGTGGAGCACTGAAAAAAATGTTACCACTTTTCCGCCTTGGGCTTGGTGGCCCTATGAGTAGCGGAAAGCAGTATCTATCTTGGATCCATATCGATGATATGGTGAATGCCATCTATTACCTATTGATGACACCCGGTTTGAACGGTCCTTTTAATATCACCGCCCCTTATCCGGTACATAATGATCAGTTTGCCGCAACACTCGGAGAAGTCTTGAACCGCCCTGCAATTATCCGCATACCTGCTTTTGTGCTGAAATTACTCATGGGAGAAGCTGCGGCACTGGTACTGGGAGGACAGCAGGCAATACCGCATAAACTGGAACAAGCTGGTTTTGGCTTCCGTTATTTTCAGCTAAAGGAAGCTTTTGAAGACCTGATACACACTAAATCTCAACACCTTTAGCGCCTTGCCAACGGGTAAACAGATCATGAGGTAGCTCTATATCAAACTGATCGAGCACCCGATTAACCGTCTGGTCAATAATATCCTGAATCTGTTCAGGCCGATGATAAAATGCTGGCACCGGCGGCATAATCACCGCACCTATTTCTGCCGCCTGAGTCATCAACCTGAGATGCCCCAAATGCAATGGTGTTTCTCTCACACCAAGCACCAACTTACGGCTTTCTTTCAATACAACATCTGCCGCTCTGGTCAATAACCCATCAGTATAGCTGTGAACAATACCTGAAAGGGTTTTCATTGAACATGGCAAAACGACCATACCCGAAGTTTTGAACGAACCGGAAGAGATAGCAGCGGCTATATCTCTGTTGTCATACACAACATCAGCCAGCGCTTGCACATCCCGTAAACTATAATCTGTTTCAAGCGCCAGTGTCTGGCGAGCGGACTGACTGATGACCAGATGTGTTTCTATGCCCTCAACTGGCTGTAAAGCTTGCAGCAGCCTGACGCCATAAATAGCCCCGCTTGCTCCTGTAAGCCCCACGATCAATCTTTTCATTTTTTCCTCATGCTGACACTGGACAACAATTTTAAATCCGAAGGTCATCAACCTTCATTATAGATATCCAGGTTTTCGATTTCGTTCTGATTATTCAATGTCATTTCATCGTCTTTACGCAGATTTTCCAGATAATAGAGATAAGTCTGGTCAATGTCTTTGGTAACATAAATGCCATTGAATACTGAACATTCAAACTCTTCAATATCTGGGTTTTCTTCACGAACGGCATCAATCAGATCCGTCAAATCCTGGAATATCAACGCATCTGCACCAATGAGCTGGCGAATTTCATCAACTTCACGTCCATGAGCGATCAATTCATTTGCATTTGGCATATCAATGCCATAAACATTCGGGAAACGCACTTCTGGAGCCGCAGACGCAAGATAAACCCTCTTCGCTCCCGCTTCACGGGCCATTTCAACAATCTGTTCTGACGTTGTACCGCGAACGATAGAGTCATCCACCAGCAGCACATTCTTATCGCGGAACTCAGCACGATTGGCATTCAGTTTACGGCGGACCGACTTCCGACGCTCCTGTTGACCCGGCATAATAAATGTCCGGCCAACATAACGGTTTTTCACAAACCCCTGACGGTAGGGTTTACCCAGTATACGGGCAATTTCCAGAGCAATATCACAGGAAGTTTCAGGGACAGGAATAACCACATCAATATGTAAATCTTCCCACTCACGGGCAATTTTCGTCCCCAACTTATGGCCCATCCGCACACGGGCGTTATAAACCGAAATCTTATCAATAAAAGAGTCTGGACGGGCAAAATAGACAAATTCAAACAAACAGGGGGTCAGAGAAGGATTTTCAGCGCACTGGCGGGTAAATAACTGGCCTTTCTCAGTGATATAAACCGCTTCACCCGATGCGACATCCCGCAGGAATTCAAAACCCAGCGTATCCAATGCAACACTTTCAGAAGCGACCATATATTCATTACTGCCATCATTCAGAGTACGCTTGCCTAATACCAACGGACGAATACCGTGCGGATCGCGAAAAGCGACTAACCCATGACCGATAATCATCGCAATACAGGCATAAGCGCCACGAACCTGTTTATGCATTGCCGCTACCGCGGCGAAAATATTGTCAGGTTCCAACGGATAATACTGAAAACGATCCAATTCATTAGCAAAAACATTGAGCAAAATCTCGGAATCTGACGTGGTATTCACATGGCGACGGGCATTTTCAAACAACATTCTTTTTAATTCATGCGCATTCGTCAAATTACCATTGTGTGTCAATGTAATACCAAATGGAGAGTTCACATAAAACGGCTGGGCTTCCGATGCACTGGAGCTGCCCGCTGTCGGATAGCGAACATGACCAATCCCAATCGTTCCCTGTAAACGCCGCATATGCCGGGTTTCAAATACATCTCTCACTAAGCCGTTGGCTTTGCGTAAACGAAACCCATTGTTGCCATCAATAGTGGCAATGCCAGCAGCATCTTGCCCACGGTGCTGAAGCACCGTCAACGCATCATAAATCGACTGGTTAACCGGTGTAAAACCGACGATACCAACAATACCGCACATGTAGTTTTTCCTCATCAGCCAAGCGGAGAGGTATATTTCTCCGGCAGGAAACTTGACGCATTTTGCAGGTAGTCAAAGAACCACCTGATGATATGACTGAACTGCGGGATCAATTGTGACTGCTTCCAGTCATCACTTTGAGACAATGGTGTGAATGTATCCAGAAAAAACAGAATAGCAGCAACAATCAGCACACCACGCAATGCCCCAAAGCAGACTCCGAGTACCCGATCAGTACCAGACAATCCAGTCCGTTGCACAAGAGAACCTATCACATAGTTCACCACAGAACCGACAATTAAAGTCGCAATAAACAGAAGCGCAATGGCGATTCCGTTACGCACCAGTTCATCTTCAAAACGGGTAAAATAGACCGCTAAGTAAGAGTAGAAGTGGCTTGCCACAAAAAAAGCACATCCCCAGGTGACCAGTGACAACGCCTCACGAATAAACCCACGAATCAGGCTAACCAATGCCGAGAAGCCAATAATGGCAATAATGACGTAATCAATCCAAACCATGTTTTAATTCCAAAATAGACGCCCCGGCATCCGTTTCAGGCGCATTTTAACAGAAAACGAAAACGTTTGCGTAGCAGATTTCCTATTCCACTGAAAATAATTAGCGGCGATATAGGAAATTCATTATCGCCGCGGTCACTTAATATTTACTACTTAATTTCATCACAATTATCCTATTCGTCACATAGGCATCGTCAGCTTTATCACGGTCTATAGCTTCTTACCTGCCCTTGTAATCCTGTCAGATTTTTCAGTTCTGATAACGCCGAGTCGAGTTGTTGTTTAGAAGCATTCGGACCGACATATATTCTGGTTAACTGCCCATTCACCGGAGATGAAGGTACCGTATAGACCTGATAACCCGACAAACGCAGTCTGGCAACGATTTCATCCACCTTTCCAGCGTTTTTCAAGGCACCCAGTTGTACGATATATGCTTGCCCTTGCGGTGCTTTTTCAACAGGTTTAACTTCAGGCTTCGGTTCCGGTTTAATCTCTGGTTTCGCCGGCACCGGCTGCTTAATATCTGGTTTTTGTTCAGGCTTAATCTGTGGTTGAGGTTTGACTGCCGGCTGAACAGCAGGAGGCGCTATCGGTGCAGGCGACGACGGAACTGTCACCAATGGTATTTCCGGCTGCTCTAGCGTCTCCGGCAGCAATGCCTCGGTCTCATCTTCCAGAGGCATTGATAATATTGGCGGATTAAGGGGAGGAATAGATTCAATTTCTTGCTCATCCCCAGGCTTCGGAACTAGGGGAATTGATGCAAACTTATCTTCGTTATATTTCTTGTTGCCGTCCAACAATGCAGGCAGCACAATAACACCCAGTGCTACCAATACAATTGTACCGACCAAACGATTTTGAAATTTACTTGCCACTTCGCTTCTCCCTGTCCAGAGCCTCCATGACATGCGCTACGGTGTGGAATGAACCACAAACGACAACAATATCCTGTTCATCAGCGTCTGCCATTGCCTGGTACCAGGCACTTTCCACATCAGTAAATACCCGTGGCTGTTCAAGATGCTCAGCCAATGCCTGTGCATCTGCACCACGCAGTTCAGTCAACGGAGCACAATACCACTCATTAATTTGCTGTGACAGGCAAGCCAGTGTGCCGGCAATATCTTTATCGCCAAGCATACCCACTACCCCAAGAATTTTGCTGCCCGGTTGACGGGGCAACAGGGCTAATTTCTGTACCAAATAAGCCGCGGCATGTGGATTATGCGCCACATCCAGAATCAACAACGGCTTTTCATGAATTATTTGGAAACGCCCAGGCAATTGCGCATTTTGCAACCCCTGATGGATGGCATTTTCATTAATAGCCTGACTGACTTTATCTCCTTGTCGTAACAGGCAACAAATGACACCCATTGCGGTTGCGGCATTCATCAAAGGAACATTTGGCAAAGGCAGATGACTAAATAGCATATCATCAGATTGCCAGTGCCAATCTTTCTCCTGTTGAGAAAAGCGCCAGTCAATACCACAGCGGAACAACTTGGCTCCCAATTCATCGGCAACTTCCGCAATAGAAGATGACATATCCGGTTCACCAACCACGGCAAAACGATCTTTGCGGAAAATACCCGCTTTCTCACGACCAATATATTCGCGATCAGCCCCTAACCAGTCAATGTGATCAAGTGCAATACTGGTAACGGCTGCAATATCAGCATCCACAATATTTGTCGCATCCAGCCGCCCACCTAAGCCGACTTCTAAAATGACGACATCCAGGCAAGCTTCTTTAAACAATTGCAGAGCCGCTAATGTGCCATATTCAAAATAAGTCAGTGAAATATCACCACGACGGGATTCAATATCCGCAAATACACGACAGAACGCCTGTTCAGGTAACTCTTTACCCTGAATACGGACTCTTTCGGTATAACGTACAAGATGCGGTGAGCTGTAAACGCCCACTCTCAACCCAGCCGCCAACAGAACAGATTCGATAGTGCAACAAGTGGTGCCTTTACCATTAGTACCGGATACGGTTATCACCTTAGGCGCGGGATTAACCAATTCCAAGGTTCGGGCGAGTTTGCCCACACGCTCAAGCCCCATATCAATGGCTTTAGTATGCAGGCTTCCAAGATAGGAAAGCCACGTCGTCAGCGGCGACGTGGCTTGAGGAATTTGCAAAGTGTCAGACATCTTCTTTATTGGTACTTATTTGAATATTCGCATCAACATCAGCGGGTTCTGCCACAAATTCAGCAACAACGGGTTTAGTACCAGGTTGCGGCTGATGAGTCAGTTTAGAAAGCAAATTGGCAAGTGTGTCTCGTATTTCAGGACGACGAACAATCATGTCAATCGCCCCCTTTTCCAACAAAAACTCACTGCGTTGGAAACCTGGCGGCAGTTTCTCGCGTACTGTCTGCTCAATAACACGTGGACCGGCAAAGCCAATCAATGCTTTCGGTTCAGCAATATTGATATCACCCAGCATTGCCAAACTCGCTGAAACACCGCCCATTGTCGGGTCAGTCATCACAGAGATATAAGGCAAACCACGTTCCTGCATTTTTGCCAAAGCAGCACTGGTTTTCGCCATCTGCATCAGTGACATCAGCGCTTCTTGCATACGGGCGCCGCCACTGGCAGAAAAACAGACCAGAGGACAATTGTCTTCCAGCGCCTGTTCTACCGCGCGAACAAAACGGGCGCCGACAACAGAAGCCATTGACCCCCCCATAAACGCAAATTCAAAAGCAGCAACAACAACCGGCATACCACTCAACGTGCCTTTCATCACGATCAGTGCGTCTTTCTCTTCAGTTTGCTTTTGTGCTGCCGATAAACGGTCTTTATACTTTTTAGAATCGCGGAATTTCAGAATATCTTTCGGCTCTAATTCCTCCCCTAATTCAGTTTTTATCCCTTCATCAAGAAGAGCCTCCAACCGGGTACGCGCCGAAATACGCATGTGATGATCACATTTAGGGCAAACCTCAAGATTGCGCTCTAACTCAGCACGGTAGAGCACCTGACTGCAACTATCACATTTGGTCCAAACCCCTTCAGGGATATTTGCCTTATGAGTTTGGGTAATGTTGCTTTTATTAAGAATTTTTTCAATCCAGCTCATTGAATGATCTTTCCGTCTGAATCTGGCTTATGCCAGTTTTGTTATGTGTGCCATTAAACCACAATGCTATTACAGTGTGGATAAAAAACTGCTCAAACCTGTTACGGGTTATTGGTTTTCTGTTTCATCGCCGCACGGCGGTGACGCCAGATTTCAATCACTCCAGGCAGAATTGAGATAAAGATGATAGCAACAATCAACAGTTTCAAATTCTGTTGTACCATTGACATATCACCGAATATATAACCAGCATAGGTGAATAACAGTACCCAAACCAGTGCGCCAATCACGTTATAAGCAGCAAAATGACGATAAGACATTTTCCCCATGCCTGCAACGAATGGTGCAAATGTTCTGATAATTGGTACAAATCGCGCTAAAATAATGGCTTTCCCACCATGTTTTTCATAAAACTCATGTGTTTTATCCAGATAACTCCGGCGGAAAATTTTCGAATCCGGGTTGGTAAATAATCTTTCGCCAAAGACACGACCAATAGCATAGTTCACCGCATCGCCAATAATGGCTGCAATAATCATCAGCACCACCATGATATGCACATTCAGATCATTTGAATCCAAAGCCGCCAAAGCGCCCGCAACAAATAGCAGCGAATCTCCTGGCAAAAATGGAGTAACCACTAATCCTGTTTCACAAAACAGAATCAGGAACAGAATGCCATACACCCAATGACCATATTCTGCGACAAGTTCTGCTAAATGAATGTCAACATGGAGAATAAAATCAATAATAAATTTAGCAAAATCAACGAAATGTGTCAGATATTCCATAATATTCCCCGTTATACCAAAACATCCTTGTCAGCAACCAAATAAAAATGTTAAACCAGATCATCGGCCAGAAACAGAGGCCCCATAACCGATCCCGGCAAATCAAACTGTGCAGGGTAATCAACGGCAACCAGATATAATCCTGCCGCTTTGGCCGTCGCAGCGGCTTTCGTCCGGTCTTTTACAGCAAGCAATTGTGCCATCCAGTTAATATCCTGATTGCCACAACCAATTTCCATCAGGCTACCGACAATATTACGCACCATATGATGCACAAAAGCGTTGGCTTTAATATCTATTACGACGTAATGCCCGTAGCGGTTGACATTAATATGCATCACATTACGCCAGGGTGTTTTGGACTGGCATTGAACCGCACGGAAAGAGGTAAAATCATTTTCCCCCAACAAACACTGCGCAGCCTGATGCATCCGCTTTTCATCCAATGGATAATGAAAATGCGTCACTCCACCGACCAGTACTGCCGGACGATAACGATGATTAAAAATAATATAACGATACCGCCGGGCAGTCGCGCTAAAACGGGCATGGAAATCCTCATCCACGGTTTTCACCCAACGAACAGCAACATCCGGTGGACAATGTGCGTTCACCCCCATTGTCCACGCCGCATCCTTGCGCAATGCAGACGTTTCAAAATGAACGACTTGCCCTGTTGCATGTACTCCAGCATCGGTTCGGCCGGCACAAAATACCGATATGGGTTCATTGGCGACTTTTGATAACGCTGCCTCAAGGCACCCCTGAACACTTTTCACTTCCTGCTGGCGCTGCCAACCATAATACCGGCTGCCATCGTACTCAATTCCCAATGCAATTTTCATTTTTGAACCTGGCACAGATGCTGTTTGTTCTGTACCAGGCATCAGTAAAATTGCTCATGAATCAGTTTTTCTGCTGTCTCAACCGCCATCAGCGCACCACCAAACCGGATATTGTCGGCCACAGACCAGAATTGTAATACCTCCGACATACCATAATCATTGCGCAAACAGCCAATACTCAGCAAATCATTACCAGACGCGTCTGTCACCGGAGTCGGATAATCGCCTTCCTGTGAAACGTTAATATCAACCATCCGCTCTAATTCTTCGCGGGCTTCTTCCACACCAACCGGACGCAATGTTTCCAAATGGACTACCTGAGCATTACCATAAAAAACCGAAGACTGAACGCAACTGACTGAAATGGGCAGCCCCTCATCCTGTAAAATTTTGCGTATCTGTTCCACAAGACAGCGCTCTTCACGCACCGAGCCTTCAGCGTCTGCCAGCAGCGGCAAAAGATTAAACGCCAGTTGTTTGCTGAAACGACCCGGCTCTGGTGGGATACCGTTAAGTAAACGGGCGCTCTGCCCGGCTAATTCATCAACCGCTGCTTTGCCGTGAACGGAGACAGAGAACAAATTGGTCAAATGTAAGCGCGCAATTCCTGCGGCGTCAACCAACGGTTTAATTGCTGTCAGCACCTGACTGGTCATGCAATCTGCCAAGGCAACAATATTACGGTTACGATAATCCGCCAACGCATGAGGATTCACACCCGGGACAACCAGGGGAACATCCGGTTCCATAGCAAACAATCCGCTGCTATCGAGCACCAGACAACCTGCTTCTGCCGCTTGTTCAGCGTACTGTGCCGTGGCTTCTGTTCCGGCCACAAAAAAAGCGAGTTGCACCTGTGACCAGTCAAAATCAGCAACATCACGGACAATTAAACTTTTACCATTAAAACGCAGGTTTTCACCGGCACTATGTTCACTGGCAAGAGGATACAGTTCACCAACGGGAAACTGACGCTCCTGTAATAACGCCAGTATCGCTTCACCTACCGCGCCTGTCGCACCCAACAGGGCAATATTCCATCCTTCCGACATGTTGGTTTTCTCCACCTTATCTTTCTGACATGCAGATATATGCCTGCACAAATTAAATCAGTTCTGTACTGAAACCAAGAGCGGCTAACAATTCAGCACTCTCTCGGTTATCACAGCACACGGTCAAAGATGACCATTCCCGGCGTTCCAAATAGTTTTTACGCAAAAGATCGAATTGCCCTTTCTGACCGGCAACCTGCCGTAACGGGGTATCATCGCGGCGCACATCATACACTAAATGTATCAGTCGCTTTAGTGTGCTTTGAGTCACATTTCCATGCAAGGCGACCCGGCTGAAATCAGGCTCAGGCAACAGCTCAGATAAGACAACTTTACGGGGTTGACCAAGAAATCGACAATAAGCCTCAAATACCTGTGTGGTGCCACGTGCCTTACCTTCGAGGGTATAACCCGCGATATGCGGTGTACCTATATCAACTAATTCCAGTAATGGCAGGGATAAATCAGGTTCTGGTTCCCAAACATCCAGCACAACACTGAGTTTTTTACCACGCTTCAACTCGGCAAGCAGGGCCTGATTATCAACAACTTCACCCCGGCTGGCGTTAATCAATATGCGGTTATCCGGCAAAGCCGACAATAATTCAGCCCCCGCCAGATGAAGTGTTTTATATGGGCCTGATTTATTCAGTGGCGTATGGAATGTCAGAATATCCGCCTCTTTGACCAGTTTTTCCAATGGCCAAAATTCACCGGCATCACCTCTTTCAGCTCTTGGCGGATCACATAAGAGTGTCCGTATGCCAAGGGTAGATAACCGTTCTGCTAGCCGGCTACCGACATTACCGACGCCAATGATCCCGACAACTTTATCTTTGAGTTCAAAATTGTCGCGTTCAGCTAGTAACATTAATGCTGAGAAAACATATTCAACCACAGCAATGGCATTGCATCCCGGCGCAGCAGAAAACTCGATTCCCGCTTGAGATAACCATTGTTGATCCACATGGTCCGTACCCGCTGTTGCCGTACCGATAAATTTTATCGTGCTGCCTTTCAGCAATTCTTCATTAACTTTAGTCACCGAGCGAACCATAAACGCATCCGCGTTATCCAGTGCGCCTTCCGGCACCGGACGCCCCGAAATAGCGTGTACATCCCCTAATTGCTGAAACAGTTGTTCAGCATAAGGCATATTTTCATCAACCAGAATCTTCACTTAATTCCATCCTGTGGCATCAAACGGACGTAGCCAGCTATTTTGCCATTTAATCGTAACAAAACCCATCACGTCGGTTTCTTTTATTATTAGCTTTTTCTGAAACGCTCTGGTGTCGTACCCGCCAGTTGCTGAAACATCGCAATAAAAGCAGAAGATGAGCTGTAACCTACATCAAAGGCGACTTCATTAACGGTTTTCCCTTGTTCCAACAAAGAAATAGCATGGATAAACCGCAACCGTTGCCGCCATTCACTAAATGACATACCTAATTCTTGCCGGCAACGCCGTGACAAAGTGCGTTCCGAGGTATAACGCTGTTTTGCCCATTGCAGCAATGACGTATTATCAGCCGGATTACGTTCAAGTTCCTGTAGTATCGGTGCTAAAAGTTTATCTTTAGAGAAAGGCAGATAGGTATGCTGAACAGGAGACTGTATTAGCTGATCAATCAGCACTTGAGCCAGCCGTAAATCCTGTACTGTTTCCGGTATTTTCAATTCACGTTCAAAACAATCAGCCATAATCGTATTGAATATTGAGCTAAGCCGGATAATACAAGGAGCATCCGGCAATAATTTCCCCCACTCAGGAGAGATATCTATTGCCCTGAATCTCATTGCTTTTCTACTATATCCCGAATGCTCTATTCCTTCCGGTATCCAGACACAGAATTGCGGTGGCGCTAAAAAATGTTGTTCTCCAGCATTCATTGCCATTACACCACAGACGACATAAATAAGTTGCCCGAATGGATGGGTATGACGTAAACACTCGGTGTCCGCACTGAATAATTCGCTGCGGAAAGAAATACTGGCCGGAATATCCATGACTTCCACAGGGGTATAAAGTTTTTCTACCATATTGTCTCAATTGCCTTATCCATTGTCTGATTATCGTTATATATAATAAATCAGACACCATTAGACTAAACACTCATTTTTATCTCAATGCGACTCATCTATATGAATATGATTTTCCCGCTTCTGGCAGTCCTGATTTGGTCAATTAATGCCGTGGTGAGTAAAGCCTCCGCTACAGCAATTGATCCGGCGGCAATCTCTTTTTATCGCTGGTTCCTGGCCTTTCTCACATTAACTCCCTTTGTTGCGCTGCCTGTTATTCGCCAATGGAAAACAATCTGTCAATATTGGTGGAAGTTATTAATCCTTGGTGCACTTGGTATGGCACTTTACCAAAGCCTGGCCTATTACGCTGCACACAGTATCAGTGCAACATTTATGGGAATTCTTAGCTCATTGATTCCTCTTTTGACCATTGTCATCAGTATATTTGTTTTACGTGTTGTCCCCACTGTTGGTATTGCTATTGGTGCTATTCTGTCGCTGTTTGGTTTAGTCTGGTTGGTCAGTACCGGTGATCCCATGTCATTGTTGCAACACGGTTTAGGCCACGGTGAATTGATGATGTTGATTGCCTCCACCTCCTACGCACTCTATGGTGTATTAACCAAACACTGGTCTATTCCATTGCCAAACTGGCAATTCCTGTATGTGCAGATTACTTTTGGTGTCCTATTATTACTGCCAAACTTCCTGTTGACCAACGATGTTCAATTAAATGCCAACAATATCTCGTTAGTTTTATTTGCCGGTATTCCCGCCTCTATCCTTGCCCCTTATTTATGGATACAAGGTGTCATCAAACTTGGCGCTAATACTACGGCCATATTTATGAATTTGACGCCGATATTTACAACGATTATCGCTATTATGGTTCTGCACGAAAAAATTCACAGTTACCATCTGATCGGTGGCGGCATAACACTATTAGGTGTCATACTGGCACAACAATTACGTGTTCCTCTTTTTGGCCGTAAAACAGAAAAATCGTAGAAAATTAACCATCAGAAAGCCTGAAAGGAATTCTTACTAATAAGCCGCCCAGTGTTTCACTGGGCAATAATTGGGGATGAGTACCATGATAAAGACTAATATCTTTCACCAGAGCTAATCCCAGCCCTGCCCCTTCATGCCCCGCAGCATTATCAAGACGATTAAAAGCCATCAGTGACAAATTGACTTCTTTTTCAGCAATCCCCGGCCCGCTATCATCTACTTCCAAATAACAATATGTCTTACAAGGGCTGAGAATAATTCTGGAAGTGACAATTCCGCCTTCCGGCGTATATTTAATCGCATTGTCTAATAAGTTGGCGCACATTTCTGTCAGTAATACAGGTTCGCCTTTTATCCACTGAATATTTTCTCCTTCATAACCCAAATCGATATGTTTACTTTCAGCCTGTTGCAAGCGAGAAAAACACGCCTGTTGCAACAATTCAACTAAATTGACCGGTTTATAATCTTGAACAGCTTCCTTTTCATACGCTTTTAAGCGAGAGAGCTGTAATAAACGGTCTGTCAGAGAAATCGTATTATCCAACGTATTATCAATAGCCCGTAAGCTCTCTTTCCATTGTTCAGGATCCTGGTTGGCAAATGCGACCGCCACCTGGGTTTTCAATACCGTTAACGGTGTTCTGAGTTGATGAGAAGCATCCGCACTAAATCTTTTCTGCCGGCTAACCATCAGTTTCAGCCGTTCTATATAGCGATTAAATGCATGTAATAACGGAGAAAGTTCTGACCACGGCAACATATCCGGTAACGGAGTAAGATCATTAGCGGGGCGACGAACCATGACACCAGAGAGTTTATGTAGTGGTTTGAGTAATTGTTTCAACAGAAAATAAGCCAGAATCAAAGTCAAACCGACAACAGCCCCCTGACTCAGCAAAGAAGATATTAATAATTGTTGCGCAAAATAATGACGAGAAGCCACCGTTTCAGCAACCAGTATTAACGCCATTCCCATCATTCCACCTTCATTGATCGGCTGATAAAGCGCGGCAACCCGGATAGGCTGACCGTAATATTCCGCATCATAAAAATAGACCAACGCAGTGTATAAATTGGAACGCGGCGTATATTCAGGTATTAACGGCAAATCGTCATAACCAGAAATTGTTTTCCCTTCAGGAGATAACACCTGATAGAACAGCCGATCGTTCATATTTCGCTCAAAACTATCCAGAACCACATAAGGTACATCGACAATCAATTGGTTATTCTCAACGGTCAACCGTTCTGCCACGGTTCGGGCTGATGCCAGTAAAGTACGGTCATAAGCCAATGTAGCCGCGTTTTTTGCACTGAAATAATGGGTATAAACAGATAGGCCGCCTAACAAAAACAGCGGAACGCCAAAAAACAAGAGTAACTGATGAAACAATGACTTCGGCACTTTGAATAATTTCATCCGTTCTGGCACTCCAGACGATAACCTAATCCCCGTAATGTGCTGATCCCTACACTGCTACCTGATAATTTTTTCCGGACCCGGTGTACATAAAGTTCAATACTTTGTGGATTCGCCTCATCTGACAGTGCAAATACCTGTTCAAAGAGCTGCTGTTTAGAAACCGGCCTTCCCCGGCGATGGAACAGTGTTGTCAAAACAGAGAGTTCCCGCGGTGTCAAAGCCAGTGGCTCATCGTTCAAAATAAAGTAACCTTCATCTTGATAAACCAGGGAGCCAAATATCAAGGTCTCCTGTGAAACATTTGCACTACGCCGAAGTAATGCCCGAATACGTGCCTCCAATTCCCGTAAATCAAAAGGTTTAGTCAAATAATCATCAGCGCCAGAATTAAGCCCTTTCACCCGATCAGCAACATCAGCCTTAGCCGTCAGTAATAATACCGGCAGATTTTGTCCCCGCTTACGCAAACGAACTAATAGTGAAAGGCCATCCAGCCTTGGCAAAGAAACATCCAGAATCACCAACTCATAATTTTCTGTCTGCAATAATTGATCAGCAACGATGCCATCACTAGCAATATCTACAGCAAACCCTGCACTACTCAGTGCTTTTTGCAGCCAATGCAATAATTCAGGGTGATCTTCCACTAATAGTAAGCGCATTTTAAAGATATCTCCTTGATTTTAATAAGCATAATAAAGGATGTTATTTCATATTATCTTGTAGGTTATCCGGTTTATAATTTGCTGCTTTTCTTATCGTTGAAAACTGACAATAGAGATAAATGAGTGGAAGCGCTTGCAACCGCTGGCTAAACAACACAGGTCACCACATTAGCATTAAAAGATTAGACCACGCCTGGTATAACCACACAAAGCTGTGAAGAAAGAACCTGACTTGTTACACCCAACGTTTCTGATAATTCACCTGTTCTCAATTCTGTTGATACCATCATGAAATAAATTCCATAATAAACCCGCCGAAG
>NZ_JAJAFX010000082.1:0-13348 GCF_025384845.1 Photorhabdus temperata
CTCTTCGTTCATTGGATGAAGAAAGTATCAGTGAGGAGTTAATGATAAGTACAGAAGATGTGGTTAATCATATTCAGTCAATTTACCGAAAATTTGATTTGCCATTGCATGCAGAATTAAAAGATTTTTGCAAAGAAAACAAGTTCGACCTTTATATTCCAGAAAGATTTGTCACTATTGGTAGCATAGAATTAAATTAGCTATAAACTTAAATATCAATAATCAAATTTTAAGACTAGAAAAAGAGGAATGACACTATGATTAGTAAATTAACCCTTTCATCCCAAGTAATTAATACATTAGAGCAAAGTGATGACCCTTGGGGAATAAAAGATGAAAATTCATGTTTTATTTATGGCAATTCAGCAACAAAAAGATTTATTCATGATTTTAAAAAATCATTTGATTACGAGGGGCTTTATGATGATGAACTCAACTGGGACGGAGCTGAGTTTGCAAAAGAATTTATTGCTCATGATAAAAGTGTGATGGTAAACGGAAAAAGAGTATGTTCTCTTGAAACACATTTATTTGGTAAAGATAAATTTCTGTCATCTTATTTTTGTGAAAAAACACCTATTTATCATGATAATGGAAATTGTATAGGAATTATGTATCATATGTGGAAAGCTCAGGATTTCTCATTAACTCGTCTATATCATGGAAAACTCCCTGCATCTATTCTGTTCCAGCCACCGACTGATTTATTTACTCAGCGGGAATGGGATATTATTTTCCTTCTTTTACAAAAGTACACCAGTAAGCAAATGGGCAAAATGTTGGATATCTCCTATCGCACCGTTGAAACTCATATCGCACGGATATATAGAAAAATTGGTGTTAATTCCAGTTATCAGTTGGAAGAGTATTGCCGGCTGAATGATTATGATCTCTATGTACCAGAAAGATTTGTGCATCCAGAAAGTAGAATGTTCCTTTAACCTCTAGATTAAAAAGGAGTTTTTCTTAACATGAAGAAGAACTATACAATATCACCGCAGATTATTAACACAATGGAAATAAGCAATGAGCCGTGGGGAATAAAAGATAGTTCTTCTAGCTTTATTTACGGTAACTCTGCAACAAAAAAATTCGTTCATAATTTTAAGGAATCGTTTGATTACGAAGGGCTTTATGATCATGAACTTCCCTGGGATGGGGCTGTTTTTTCAAAAGAATTTATTACCCACGATAGAAGTGCTATGACAAAAGGACAAAGAGTATGTTCAATTGAGACTCATGTATTCGGACAAGAGCAAACTCTGTCATCCTATTTTTGCGAAAAATCACCGCTTTATCATGACAATGGTAATTGCATGGGTATTGTGTTTCATATGTGGAAAGTAAGAGAATACTCATTGGCCTACCTACATCAATATCATGAAAAACTACCATCATCCATTATACTCCAACCGCCGACTGATCTTTTTACTCAACATGAATGGGATATCATCTTTCTCTTTTTACAGAAACACTCCAAAAAACAGATTGGGAAAATGCTAAATATTACCTATCGTACGGTTGAAACACATATGGCCCAGATATATCGTAAGATCGGCATTAATTCCAGTCGGCAACTGGAAGAATACTGTCGAGCCAACAATTTTAATCACTATATCCCAGAAAAATTTCTATTGTCTTAGATTAAGTATTACTTCCCTGTTTCAATATACTACCTTTGTTAGTTATTTGTTGGTAAAATGGGTAGCCCTGCGGGAATATGGCTCTTATTCATAAATTGAATATACTTATATTCAATAGTTCAAAAATCAAAAACGCCTTAAAGGATATATATGAATAACACAGGATTAAGAAAAGTCCCTTTTATTACTTCCCAGTTAACAAATATGTGGGATAGAGGCTCTGATCCTTGGTTTGTAAAAGATAAAGAATCTCGTTTTATTTACGCAAACAGCGTGTTTATTAAAGCCAATAAGTTACCTGAAAATTTTAATGTTATAGGATATACTGATGAAGAATTACCAACACCAGTTAGTGGTTTCGCTCACCATTTTAAAGAACATGAGCGCAGAGTCTTAGCGTGTATGCAGCGAGTATCATCTATTGGTACTTATCCTCAAGGTAGTGGTCAGCTACCTAAATCCTATTATTGCGAAAAATATCCACTGATGTGTGAAAATAATCAGTGTATCGGCATTATTTCTCATGCCAAAGAAATAGATCATTTTACCGTGTCTCATTATATTAAGAATAATATTCCAATATCTATCTGCCCCAAGCCACCCAATAATTTGTTGAAAGATAAAGAGTGGACAATTATTTTTTTATTTTGCTGTGGTATTAGTAATAAAGATATAGCCACTGAAATGAATATTTCATGCCGTACTGTAGAAAAACATTTTGAAAATATTCATGAGAAATTTTCCGTCACATCGGTTTTGGAGTTAAGGTTACTTTGCAAAGAAAATGGTTATGACCTCTATATTCCACCAAGATATTCTGAGTCTATAGGTCATTTCTTATTATAAATAGTCAGTTTTACTATTAGCTGTTTCTCACTAAACTATTGATCATTACAGTAATAATCAGGAATACAATAATGGCATCACAGATTTTTCTACTCCCTCAAGCGATAAAGTTTTATGCCGATAAAACATATTGAAAACGTTTTGGATGACTGACTTATATACCGCCCATTGCGGCGGATGTTACTGTGTCCAGAATAATCTTCTGCTTACTTTAGCCTCTTACTTACAGCAAGGCGACGGCCTGCGCACAACTTTGACTCAGAATCCTCATTACCGTCTCCGCACCACTTCGATTGGGATTTATTCTTATCATTCGTTTCTCTAATGTGGGATCAGACTGACGAAATGTACCGGACACCCGGTAAAACAAAGGCGGTATTTCAAATTTTGATTCGGCACCTACCGGATAAGGCAGTGCGCCGAGTTGATGGGCAAAACAAAGCACCTGCTCTGCAATCCCTTCATAAAATTCCACCAGCAATACTTTCGATTGTGCATTTGCGACAAACGCCTGTTTTACCTGCGGTATGATGCCCTGATTAAGCCAGATAACCAGCGTTTCATTAACTTGAGCCTGTACTGCATGCATCACTGGCGCAAATACCAGTCCACGCAATACTTCTAACGCCTGAAATCCCTGTACCTGACTTCCGCCGGAATACATACTACGCCGGATGTTGTTTATTAGCGCGTGTTGACCTGCCACAATACCGACACCTTGCGGACCGAACAGTTTAAAGCTGGAAAAAGTCGATAATGCAGCACCACATTCACAACCGATATGTTCCACTTTCATAGCAGCATAGTTATCGTCAACCAGAACCGGTAGTGACGCCGAGTTCAGCAGTGATACGACAGCCGCCAGCTCATAAGAATCATCAATTTTCTGCCGCGTATGCTGTACCAGTCCAGCCACCGGCCGATGTTGCAAAATCGCAGTCCGTATTTGTTCTGGTTGATTAAAATCCGCCCGAATAAGATGTAATCCCATCTGTTCAGCAATCATCGCTGTCGTGGGATATAACGGCGCATCATGAATCAGCAGGGTATCGCCCGCATTGAGTAATGCCGCTAACCCACAACGTATTGCACCAGTTCCCGCCCCTTGCACCAATACGGCAGCCTCGGCCGAAAAGAAATCAGCAATGACCCGCTCAACCCGCTGTGTCATCTGTGGCTGGTTCAACCCCGGTACCAACCCTAAATCTCCCGTGGTAAGAAAGTCTGCGCCGGGAAAATGGCGGCAGATAATATCAACCAAACGAAACTGTTTTTGCTGTGCCTGCGCCATATTCAAACTATGTAATGGATAAGTGTTCAATATCTGCTCTCCGACACTCCCCCTCTATTTTTTCATCGCAAAATAAGGGGGGAGATCTATTCGATTAACCGATGCCTATCAGATGGATAATGTTAGCCAGAATACCAACAATAATCGTTGCAATAGGCCCAATAGCCATTTCAACCAAAGGACGTTTAGATGTACGGTTGAGCAGATAAATGCCCGCCACCACCATAAATCCCATTCCCGGCAGGATAGCATTGGCAGCAATCATTCCCCCTACCAATAGCGCAACTTCCAGCATACGGGTAATGACAGTACGAATATGGTCGCCACATGCTTTTACGCCAGGGTATTTATCCAGCCAGATAGCAATTTTTGCCAGTAGTTTGATTTCCACAAACATAATCACACAGCCGGCAATGAAGGCGATCCACAGGTTATTCGTGACTAATCCAGCGACAAACACGAACTTCATGCCGACCGGGCTATAAACCCCGGTGGCAATTGCCGTCATCCCCACTAACGGAACAAAACTGATTGCCCTGGCAAGCGCGACCAACATGGCGTTAGCCCCTTCTCCTTGTGCCATCAGTTGCAGTGATACAGGACCTTCCGCCAATAAACTGAGTGACATCGAGGCCGCTACCGCAGTTAAACCCCCACTGAGTACCAGTAACCAAATGTTGTTTTGAATACGTTGGATCCGCGTGGAAAACAAGCCGACCAGCATCTCATTCGCGCCTTTAGCCGGGGCCGGATCATCTCCTGCTTTGGGCGCACGCTCTTTCATAGCAAAGTAGAACATCACAATCATCGAAATCAGCAGCGCTATCCCGTTAGGATCCAGTTGTACCGGCTTATCCAGGGAACCACCAAAACTCAGTGAGCCTATCGCTTTGGTCGCGACATACCCCACCAATGTCGCAATCAGTACCCATATTCCTTTGCCATATCCGTATTGATAGGCCACAACAATGGCAGGAAACAACGCGAAGCAGGCAACAATGGGATCGCCAACTTTGCTCAGGTTGCTCATGAAATTAACCGGCAAATGGGCAAAGATATCGACAACAGATCGCAAACCCGTCATCAAAGCGACGGCATACAGCGCCCCCAGAATACCGGAAAGTATGAAACCTTTTTTACTGTTTGCGCACCAGGTACCAATGACGTCGGTTCCCAGCAACAGGCTATGCACCAGAATAATTGGCGCCGTCAGCGAGAACGGGATACCAAAACCGATAACCAGACCAAAACTTAAAGCAAAACTGGTCGCAGCCAGGGTTTTACGATTCATCCGCCCTTCAAGATGTTCCGGGATTAAAGGACGCAGACCATCATGAAACACCGCAATACCACGGTTAGCCATCATGGTGGATATTCCGCCAATAATTGCTAACAAACCCGCTTTAAACGGATCAATTTCCATTAAACGTGTGAAAAACTCATATTCCATCTTCCTGTCCTCATGAAGAAAAAATAGCCCTGATAACCACCGGCATAACCGCTTCTATATCCTGACCGGTAAAACCAAACGCCGTTTTCCCGGCGTTAATATGGGCAATAATTTCTTCATCAGGCAGGATTTTACCCGGCATACTGATGGTGACGCATTGATCAATACCCACGATGGCAATCGCCATTGCCAATGCGCCGCCACCGGTATTACAGGCCCCCAAATAGTAATCCGCATTGCCGCTCTTGAGGGCCATAGCGGCATCAATGTCGCCCATTACGGTAATGGATGAAGCTTTATCCCCGGCCAGACGGCGTAAGGTTTCAGCAATTTTTTCTTTCTCAATTTGTCCTCCAATAACAAATCTCATATGTTTTTCCTTTATTTGAAAAATACAGCAGGGTTATCACGTAACATCAAATCAATTTCTATCTGCGTTAATCCGGCATTGCTCAACATCGGCACAAAAGTGCTGATTAAATATTCAAATCCATTGCCGCCATTAGCCTTCAAATGGGAGCGGCGGGTAATATCCATCGATAACATGACGCGGTTAAGCAGGCCGCGTTGGGCCAGTGTCTGTAACATGGCAATCCGTTTTTCATCCGGGTAGTAATCGTTTTTGCCAATTGTGTCGAACTGTATGTAGGCCCCCTGTTCAATCATGCGCAGTATGTTGTCCAGATTGTCTCTGAGATCACAGTGACCAATAACCACCCGTTCAGTATCTACGCCCCGCTTTTTCAGTAACGCCAATTGCTCAAGCCCCATCGTGCTTAATGAAGTATGGGTAGAGACAGGACGCCCGGTTTCCAAATGCGCGATAGCCGCGGCGTGAAATATTTTCTCTTCATCAGGCGTAATCACCCCTTTACTGGAACCAATTTCTCCAATGACCCCGGCTTTCAACGTCGTGCCATCAATACCCTGCTCAATCTCAGCGATCATTTCATCCGCCAGTTGCCGGGCTGTGGTGTGCGCCACATGCTGAGGAAAAAAAGCAGATTGGTAATAACCGGTTGAAGCCATCACATTAATGCCGGAATCCCGCATCAAATCCAGCATAAACTGTGGGTTACGTCCCATGTAGCGATTGGTCATTTCTACAATATTGCGTACCCCCAGGCTGACCAATGTTTTCATCTCATCACAAATCAGGGCGTATTGATCCAGCCGGCAGTCAAGGTTGTTTTTAAATGACGATAAATCAATATGCAGATGCTCATGCGCATAGGTATAACCCGATGCATCAAACCTGTTTTGTTTAGTCATGAGGGCGCTGCCCATTAGCAGGGATACGATTTCCCTGGCTGTCATAAAGCCCTTCCAATACCGGATGTCCTGACTGGATGCCGCTGACCAACGCCACATCACTGCGGGTGGCAAATATCTGAGTGCGAAAGCACAACACGACAGCACACCCGACCGGAAATTCACCGCTAAGGGAAAAGTGGTAATCAATACTGCTGTTATCCATCGGTAACAGGTGAGTGGATATGATTTGGCCGTTTGGCATGAATATCAGCGCGTTATGAGCTCGCCCACGACGATAATAGCCGCCTCCATAGCAATAGCTGTTGCCGTTAAACCGATGGGATATTTCTGTCAGATACAACATAGCAATACGTTCAGGCTGTTCTCCCTGAAAATTGGCAAGGATTGTGCCGGTTAGTGCATGTCCGGGTTCTGTATGGGTAACACCATATTTTGCCAGTAACGGCAACGTGCTACAGCTTGACGCCGACGGTGCATTTATCTGTGTTACCTCAACCCCGGCCCGCTGTAAAATCTCTTTTGCTTTCAGCAAAGTAAATAAGTTCGGCGCCGGCAGTGTCTGTTGCAGCGCCTCTTGCCACAATAAGCAAGGAAAATGTGTTAATCCCATTAGTTTTACGCCGGGCATCGCCATAATGCGTCGCACAACAGTGTTCAATGCCGATATATGAAAACCGGCTTCCTGTCCGGGATATAAATGATCATAATCATCATAGATTTTCAGCATAATGCATTGCACATTTCCCTCATACTGTGCCAGACAAGAAATCTCTTCCGCTTTTTCCAAAGAAAATACCGTGATCACTTCCGGGTGTTGCTGTATCACTGAGGAGATCATGTTACGGGGGATCTGCACCAGATGACCGGCATGGATAACCGGTATCTTCCAGCTCATTAATATCCTGGCTTCTTTAAAATCCACTGCGGTGACCCCCTGATAACCCAGTACTATCAGCTTATGCGCCAACCAGGGGTTGCGCCCAACCTGTTTGGTCATCAGGTACAGCGCAATATCATGATGCTCCGCTACTGCAAGCAATCGTCCGGCATTTTCCAAAACCTGATCAACGTCAATGACATAGGTATCGGGCAGTAAAGCGCCTTGCGCCCATAATGTATGGGCGGCCTCAATCAGTGCAGGATTTTGTTTTTTTAGTGCGTTAATAAACATGCTGTACCTCCTTGTACGCCTGACAGCGATCAATGCCAAAGCAAGAAATAAATAAATGTTCAAATAATTATTTTTTTGAATATTTGATGGAAAAAAAATTCCTTCACCTCTGTTGCCGTGCTACTCCTGATTCTTTTGCCGCCCAAAGGCTAAACAAGTTCGCCAGCAGATAACCCTCTTCACAGGGATGTAATTGCACGTCAAATTGTGCCAGCAATGAAGCGTTAATCGCCTGCAAATATGCAAAAGCATCAGATTGACGTACTTCCATCAGCAGTTCAGCATCCATTGAACCGATTTGTTCTCCCCGGCGCGAGCGCATCAACGCATTTGCCATATGTGTTATTACCATTTCACCCAGCCCGCTCCTGACAGGGATTTCCCAATCATTCTCAAGCTGAGTCACTACTTGCAGCATGCCATCGCAGATGTCCTGATCGATGACATTTCCCTGACAGAGCAGATTCAGTCGATTTTCCATTTCATTGACTCCGTCCATTTCAAACTAATAACTTGGATCCTGTTGACCTGTCAGTACACGTTGTTGATGAGCCAACAACTCTGTTTTATTCACTGTAGTACGTAAAAGTTGTTGAATCGGAATGTCATCAACTCTGGTTAAAATCACCGCCTCAGAAGCTTGTATAAAGAACGGATTTCCATGGAGCGGCACCGCGATAAGCTCCCGGGAACTCAGTTCATCCTCTCTGCTAACGTTCCAGATCACGGCATCAATGTCGCCTTTCGCCACCTTGTCCAGGCTTTCGTGGTAAGAGATATCCACCAGCGTGATATCCTGCCCGGCAAAGTACACTTCTGTCATGATCTTCTGGTCGGCAGAATGATTATCCAACCCAACACGACGGATGTTATGTTCACCTCCCTTGCGATAAATCAGTTGATGTGCCCCAACATAGGTATGTGGGCCTAATTCAAGTACAGCGCACACATCATGCTGTTCCAGATAAGTTTGCGCCGCCAGATGAGATACCACTGCCAGGTCATAAATACCGTTACGCAGACATTCCACCCTGGCGTCTGAACCTCTCATATGGGCGAAGTAAAACGGAATACCATTAAATTGCGCTTTCAGACCACTCGCCAGCCCTTCGTACAATCGGGTATAAGGCAGCGGCATCGCACAAACCACGTTACCGATATCGGCATGTGCTAACAGCGCCTTGTGATCCAGACTGACCAGGTAACTGCCGTTACGCCCCCGCCGATCCACACAAATTGCACCAGAATTCTCCAATTTTTTTAATGCAAGTTGTACCAACCCAACAGACAACGCATAGTCAGACGACAGCTCTTCAATGGTCCTCAAGCGGTTGCCATTGCACTCACCTAGCAGATAACGCGCCAGACATGCCTGAGCAACCCCCTCTTTTTTAAGCAGACCACGACTCATAATTATTCTTCATTTTTTTGAATGTATTTATATCCAATTTAAGGAGACAAATAACAATCTGAAAATAACAAAAATGCGAGTGAGGTCACGATAAAATGAGTTTTCTTTTGCAATTACCGCAAAATTCGGCTCTTCATTAAACTATTTTTACGCTTTGGTTGTGGCTGGCTCCGGACGTTTCAGCATGGCATAAGCTAACCCTCCCAGCAGGGTACCAATAATAATTGACATCAAATAACCCAGTACTGGTGTGATAGCACCCGGGATCAACAGCACAAACAAGCCACCGTGCGGCGCCATCAGTTGTGCACTCACTGCCATCGAAATCGCCCCAGTCACCGCACCACCGACGATACAGCATGGGAGCACACGCATCGGATCACGGACAGCAAAAGGGATCGCCCCTTCGGAAATAAAGCACAAACCCAACACCAATGCTGCTTTGCCGCTTTCCCGCTGAACGCTATCGAATTTCTTCCGGGCAATCAGTGTCGCCACGCCCATGGCCAGCGGTGGGACCATTCCCGCCGCCATAATGGCCGCCATTGGCGCGTAGGTTTGTGAACTGAGCAGACCGACACCAAACGCATAGGCGGCTTTGTTTACCGCTCCTCCCATATCGGCACACATCATCCCGCCCAAAATGGCACCTAACAGGAGCGCGTTGGTTGTGCCCATATTTGAGAGCCAATGCGTTAGACCCGCCATGATGCCGGCGACCGGTTTACCGACAACGTAAATCATAATCAGACCGGTAATCAGGCTGGCGAATAGCGGAATGATCAAGATCGGTTTTAGCGCGGACATACTCTGCGGCAGCTTCACTTTTGCGCTGATCAACTTCGCCGTGTAACCGGCAAGGAAACCGGCAATAATGCCGCCGATAAAGCCCGCGTTCGTGCTGGTTGCCAACATGCCGCCAATCAAGCCGGGCGTCAGACCAGGGCGATCAGCGATTGAGAAAGCGATATAACCTGCCAGCACAGGTACCATCAAAGCGAAAGCTGAACCACCCCCGATCTGCATCAACGCCGCCGCCAATGTGCCCGGCTCTTTAAATGCGGTGATACCAAAAGCAAATGACAACGCGATACACAAACCCCCTGCCACCACCATCGGCAACATATAAGAGACGCCGGTCAACAAGTGACGATAAACGCCGGTGCTCTCTTCCCCTTGCCCAGCTTTAGCATCTTGCCTTTGCGGCTCGAAAAGCTTTGCTTCAACCAATGCTTTATCAAACTCTTGAGCCGTTTTCTTCAACACCAGACTGGTTGAGGCGCGGTACATCGGCTTACCAGCAAATTTCGCCAGATCCACGTCGATATCCGCGACTATCAGCACCAGATCCGCATCTGCCACCTCTTCCGGCGTAATAACATTACCCGCCCCCACTGAACCGCGGGTTTCCACTTTCACCCACCAGCCACGCTTTTTGGCTTCGGTTTCGATGGCTTCAGCTGCCATAAAAGTATGCGCCACCCCTGTAGGACAGGCGGTAACCGCAACAATACGTTTTGTGTCACAACTCAGGTCGGTTACCGGTGTCTGATATGGTTTCGCGTCAGCTTTTGCTTGCCGAAAGAAGTCTTCCGGTGCATGCAATGCTTGTTCCGTGTTGCCAAGATAAACCCGTTTGCCATTTAGGGTGCTATCAGCGGGTATGGTATCGCCGGTCACGACCACCAAATCGGCTTCAGCCGGATTTTCTGTCAGTATCAGCCCATTTTCCGCCGCAGCGGCACTGAGGACAGTTTTCACCAGATAGCTTCCGGCCAGTCCCAACGAAGGATCAACGATAAGCAACGTTTTCATAACATCTCTCCCTCACCCAAACCGGAAGCAATCGCTTCACCAATGGCAGCTATCGCCTGCTGCGCATCATCACCGTTGGCAGTGACGTGAAGCCGATGACCTTTTTTAACGCCCAGCGCCATGATTTTCATCAGGCTGCGACCATTTACCGGTTGACCGGCACCATCAAGGTTGATGATGGTAATTTCGCTGGAGAATTGCCGGGCAACGTTGACCAACACCGCACCTGGACGGGCATGTAAGCCGTGGTCGTTACGTACGACGAACTCCGCGCAAAATGTTTCACTCCGCCCCGGTACGCCACGGGTCAGCAATGCCAGTACCGTCGGCGCATCAGCTTTCAGCAAACATTCCGCTTTCTGTGCTAATAGCAAGTTGCTCAAGTGATGCAACACATTCAACGGCTGATCGTCGGTAACCGCAACGGTCAACAACATCACCACTACCGGTTCGTTATCCCGCGTGCATAACCGGCTGACGGCTACCGCGCTGGTTAAGTTACCGTCGGGGCTGTCGCTCAACCAAATACCTTGTCCGAGATCCAGCGGCTTACTGTTAATCACTTTACTGACAAAAGTAGTATCCACTGCACCCGCTTGCTGTAACCTCCCGGCATTCAGCGCCTGTAGTGTCATCAGATCGCCGGCATTAATATCCAGCGTAATCAGGCTGGTATCGAATTTAAACTCGGCTTGCCGGCCTTCTCCCATTAGCAAGCTACGCAGTGCCTGGGCTGAATCAATAGCTTTTAGCTGCCCGGCAATACGATCGTCGCTCAACAAGTGTGCTAACTGACGCAATAGTGACAAATGCTCATCGGAACATGCAGCGATACCGATGACCACATAACATATAGCGCCTTTATCCCATTCCACACCCTGTGGGAAGTGAAATACCTGCACGTCGGTTTTCAGCACCAAATCACGGGTATTGATCGTGCCATGCGGTATGGCGATACCGTTGCCAAGGTAAGTGGAGATTTGCCTTTCGCGTTGCAGCATACCATCAACATAGGCATCACTGACGTTACCGCTAGCGGCTAGCATGGCCGCCACCTGACGGATGGCATCCTCTTTACTGGTTGCAGTTGCACCAGTGTGGATATTTTGCAAAGCCAACTGGAACATAATTTTCCCCTCTCACTGAAGATAAAATCGTCTCAGTTATGCTGAGAAAAAAGCATTAACATCCACCGTGAAGGAAAAAGCGATAAAACTGAAACGTTTCAATCAGTGTGGGATACGATTGATTTTTATTCAATAGTTGTACTAAATAAGATTGTAATTTTTTGAGATTACGCACATTTTTCCCGGTATCGTTCTTTGAGTATTTCCAGTTCAAGGCATTAGCCAATAGATGACCACCAAGAATATCTACCCAATTGCAAAGAACCTTCAAGAGTTGAGTATCCTGATGGATGAATTGAAACCCGTACCCAAGAAGTCAATTATCAATACATAAAGTAACACCAGAAATAAAGAATCCATATGAACAATGGATGACATATTCTTCGAATCAACGGAGATGAACCATAAATGAAGTAATAATTCGATTGACTTCAAATACTGTTCCTCGTGTCCACGGGGATGAATGAGATAATCCCAAATCAATACCTATTACCGATTGAATTATTTTCACGATTATTAGCATCACCCAGCTGTCGTTTGTCAGGATACATTAAGACGTTTTTACGTCTGACAGGAAACCGGCCAACAACGGAATATAATCGATTGGGAAAAATAGTAATATCATTATCCCCGGTATTTCATGAAGAATGAGCTATTAGTGAAACAATTAAATTGATGGCGTTATTAGTTATCAAGGCAAATTGGGATAAATATATTTTTTGATTAAAAATCAATGTGTTATTGTATCGCAATGATAATTAGACGGAATTTAAGTGAATGAGAAGCTGTTTTATCTATCGTGGATTATTTTTCTGAGAAAATGGCATGTCACTATCCATTTTATCGTTTATTAGATTGAAGATAATTGAATTCATACCTAGTCTGTAATACTTTCTTACAGTTTGTAACAATTTCTTACAAATTTATATTTTTGTAAATTTATAAAAAACGCTTGCTATTTGATCAAGGTTTAATAATTATTACTTTAAGTTCCGTCATACAAGCAGTATGAAAGGAATTTCAACTTCTGTTCCCTTTATTCAAAGGGATTAATCGATTGGGATACATTGCTGTCTTCCTGTCGTTCAATTTGTTATTACTCACTGCATAGCGCTGTGCTTGCTGTCTGTGGTAATCGGATTTTTGCTACCTTATTTTTAAGATCGCCTCGACAAGAGTGTTCCAGTGCGGGGTCACCAGCTTATCCTGACCCTGAACCCGGATTGTTTTGCCAATCAGGGGGAGATGTATCAGTTCAGCCTGGTGGTGACACGCCTGCTGACGGTTTTCATCAGCATGGGCGCTTTTTTGATGATGAA
>NZ_JAJAFX010000083.1:0-12105 GCF_025384845.1 Photorhabdus temperata
TGTTAATGGTGATGATGGACAGATAGCAAATACATCTCACATTAATGACAAAGTGCCGGTCTTTTGGTCAGCATTTGAGAAAACTTACCGTGCAATCCTGTCAGTTTGATATGCCTTCTCAAACATCATGTAGTGCGTAAAACTGATGTCGCCATTGATTTTAAATTCATTCGTGACGTCCACTTTTGATAAAAAATTGTGTTTAATATGTTAATAAACATGATGAATTACTAAAATCAATCAAGCTAATTTCTTCAATTTTCGGAATATTCCTATATCTTTTGAAGTTAAATTCATTGCACTATTGATTATCTATTAACCTATAAGTGGTAAGAATATGATGACCAATTTAGTTAGACCCACTCTTCGCACTGTAAACCAATGGGGAAATCAATAGAATGGCAAAAGGCTATTATCTGCTCGTTGGTGATAAAACGACCTGTGGTGGAATCATTATCACCGGTGACCAGACCATCACATTTAACGGGCGGGCAACCGCGCGTGAAGGGGATCACGTCACCTGCGGTAAACATTCCGGTACTTACATGATTGCCGGGGGCGTACCCAGCATGTTTAGCATGGGGCGGCGATTGGCGGGCACATTAGATAGTGTCAGCACTTGCCCCTGTCGGGCCCGGCTGATTAATTCCGTGATGGACAGCTATGAGAAGCAGGAGGAGGTTGCTGATCGGGCTGTTGCTCCCACTAATATGGCGGGGCAGAATGTCGCTTCGCCTGTGAAGGCGGCGGGAAGCGTTCAGCCCGGTCCACCGCCTGTGACGCAGGCTCCTCCACCGCCGATAGCGGTGTTTACGAAATCCTGCCAGCGGGGCAAAGGCTGTACGGATGCGGGAACCGAGGCTGAACCCGCGAATAACTTTGGCAGAATGGGGATATATCAGGTGCCGTCATCTTCGGCTCCGGTAGTGGCGCAAAAGCCTGAACCGCCTCCCCAGGGCAAGAAACACCCGCCAGAGCCGGATAAGCCGCAGGATAAAAAATTACCGTGGTATAAACGCTGGTTTCGTGGTGGAAAAGCGCAGGCTGAAGCCGCTGCTACAGCCGTAGCAGCCACCACCCGCAGCGTGGCCGCGGATGGGGAAGCGCTGGTGATGCGTTACATTGGCGGTGGCGCTGCCAGCTCCGGGCGCTGGCTGGCGGCCCAAAATCCGTTGACGGTCGGGTTAATGGGATTGTTTTATTCACCGAAGCTGAATGAAGGTGAAGAGGACTACTTAAACCGCTATCGCCTTAGTGAGATTGCCGAACAGTTTGGCAAAGCCCCGACTCGTGTGCGTTTCCGCTGGATAAGAGATGAAAAAAGCGGCAGGATGACGGTTCAGGGGTATCACGTTGGCCCGGAAAGTGGTCTGGATAAAGTGCCGGTTCGTATGATGACACTGAATCGGACCACCGGTAATTATGAATTCTGGGAGCCGGGAGAAAATCGGCCAACGATATTATGGACGCCGAACGAACAGGAGTTTCAGGTTCCAGCCCATACCGGGAATGAAGAACGGCCGTTTATTCCGTCGCAAATCACTGTGTTACCAATCCCGGAAAAAGTGGGCAGCGATATTGAATCGTTGCCGATGCCGGAAGAAAAGGATTTCCGCGATTATATTCTGATCTTCCCGATCCCGAATATGCCGCCGGTGTATGTGTATCTGAGTAAACCGCCGGTGAAGCCGCTGGAAGTGGGGGAATATCATGATTTGGTTGGGCGCAGCTGTAATGATGAGATGGATATTGATCATATTCCGTCTCAGGCGGCATTAAGGGAATATTTAATAAAAGCATACGGAGGAAAACTTCAAGAGCAAGATATTAAAGATTCTTTGAAAAAGGGTGCTTCCATTGCGATTCCTAAGCGAATACACCAAAAATATAGTGAAACTTACGGTGGACGGAATACACCAGAGAAAAAGATAAAAGATTCGATGAATCTGAAAGCGGCTGTAGACAGTAATTTTGATGCCCAAGTTCCCGGCTTACGGGAAGAAGGCTATACCGATATGCAGTTGAATAAAGCGCGGGAAGAACTTCATCGGTTGAATAAAAAACAAGGGTGGTATGAATAATGGTAGATATTACAGCAATGATTAAAAGCCTGGGACAAACAGTGGAACAGTTAGTTGAAAAGCAGCTTATTTCTGATAAAAAATTTGAATATCTTTTTGAAGGAGCTGATACGTTTAATTATGAGCCTGAATCTGGCCTGATCTTGGTATTTAATGATAAATCAAGAAAATTGATATCAGTTGAATTTACATTAATCAGTGTTTCTAGCGGTTCTAGCAGTAGTGAAACATATTATGGAGAAATGCCGCCCCCATTTACGTTGTCAATGGATAAAACGGCTGTCAGAGCGTTGATGGGCGAACCTGATGTTGCTTCAGGGGAAACAAAAATTCCTGTTATTGGTGTTGTAGGTGGACATGATTGCTACATTAGAAAACTTGACTCTATGTACCCTAATACAAATATTCGTGTCCTATATTTAGCTGATTTGCGTATTAGGGGACTGGTTTTTGAACGGTAAATATAATCTTTTTCTGCGGGAAACTTGAAAATCCAGGTTTAAGATGCATAAGTTCAACCAAGAGCAGAGGTTATACAAATAATGGCGGTTAATATTGAAGCATTAATTAATTGTTTGGGTAAGTCTTATCAGGAAATTTTTGATAAAGGGCTGATCCCTTATAAAACTAAACCAACAGGATACCCAGGAGATCCAGATATTACTCTGAATATGGCTAAAGAAGGTATGCATTTAGCTTTTAAAAGAGATGGTAAGATTTTATTTGCTGTAGAGCTTTTTTTGCTTGATCAGAAGAGACCTTCATACCAATTCCCTAATGAATTACCTTCTCCCTTGAAGCCTTTAATGACTAGGGAATGGGTTCATGAGCAGTTTGGTAAGCCAGAAAAGGCTCTTCCGCCGCGAAAATTTCTCAAGAAAGATGTTGGTTGGACGGAACTGTATACGCTACTGGATTTTCGGATACCAACCAGTATGCAGGTTGATTACGATCTATTGGAACAAGTAAAGTCAATTGCATTCTTATCCACATCAGAAGTACTTTGGTAATCAACAATGGATGGGAGGTTATTTTTAAAAGCCAATTCATTTGCGAGTGGTTTGAAAAACAAAATCGCAGATGAATTGGTTTAACCAAGAATAGGAGTTAGATAAATAATGGCGGTTAATGTTGAAGCGTTAATTAATGGTTTAGAGAAAACTTATTAGGAGATTTTTGGTGAAGGATTAATTCTTTATAAAATTAAACCAAATGGTTTTCCGGATGATGAGGTTATTTAGTTATAAATGGTAAAAGAGGGGGCTAGTGTTTTATAGTGATGGGATGAATTTAAAATAAATTACGTTAACCCTATTAAAGCTTTTATATCAAGTACGGATTTAACTCAATAAATGCAAATTTTCAAAATGAGAGTGAATTGCGTTTAATCGAGAATCATAAACCATTAATACAGAGTTGAAAAGAAATCCGCGCGTAAAATAACACTATCCGAACGGATGGGTATTAAAATGCTTTCTCGCCAGTTATTTTACGAAGAAAACCATAAAAAATAGCGTAATAAAAAAGGGATAAAACGGTTAATCTGACAGGATTTAAGCCCTGGAAAAGGGGTTGATTATCCAAAAAAAACAGAGTCAGTAAAGATAGAAAATAGATATAATTAGTATTGGTTAAACGTAAAATACAATATCCAATGATGATTAAACTTAACAAAAAGCAGACGTTAAAAGGGGAAAAAACAACGATTAAAACTTTATACCGATTAAAACCATAAGTTAAAAAATGACTTTTAATAACAGTTTAAAGCCTGCTTATCAAATAAAAGAAACGGGGAGATGAGAAAGCGCACCGGCCATTCTGGCGCGCTTATCACTGTTGCTAAATACGTTACAATTGTTGTCGGAATACTCGGCAGAGGAACTGACCCGGCTAATCGTCAGTGTCTTGGGTCAGTTCGGCGTGTGTAGATACCTATGTCCTTAGGGGGTAATTTACCCGTGGGGAAAGAAGGGGGGCTGACTGCTACTATTATTTTAATTCACTATAGCTATTTTTATTAACCCATGATTTTAAATCTAAATCATATATTCGATCTGCAGATTTAATCATTTCAGGACGATGTGCAATAAAAACACGTGTAATAGAAAGAGCATTTATTGCTTTCGTTATTTTTTTTCGTTATTAATGTCTAAATTGCTAGTTGCTTCATCAAGTAGCAATATAGAAGGGTGCCGATATAATGCTCTAGCTATAGCTACTCTTTGCCTTTGACCTCCAGAAAGAGTACTGCCTATATCACCAATTTTAGTTTCATATCCTAAAGGTAATTTCATTATCTCATCATCAATTGCGGCATAAGATGCACATTCCTCCATTCTTTCGTCGTTAGGAGATTCGGAGAAGCTAGTGATATTTTTTTTATTGTCCCTGACAGTAACTTATCATCCTGCATTACAAAAGAAATCTTCTGCCGAAGAGATTTTTTATCTATTGATGATATATTTTTCCCGTTTATAAGTATTTCACCATTAGTTGGCTCATAAAGACCAGCTAAGACATTCAACAAAGTTGACTTTCCACATCCAGATGCACCAACAATAGCTACACTTTCGCCAGGTAATATTTCAAGGTTAATTCCATCAAAAATATACGGTTGATTCTGTGAGTAACGGTAGGCTAGATTTTTAATGATGATAGAACCACTTATATTACTTCCAAATTTTTCTCCACCTTCAGATTCAGTAGGAGAAACAGCCACATCAGTTAAACGATGGCAATGCATGGAAATGAGGAAAAACTCAGAAAGAGCATCCGATAGCTTAATTACTCTTGAAACAATCATATCACCATATAACATCACCCCAAAAAGTGCACCTGTTGATAATCCAGAGTCGAAATAAATTGCGCCAGTGGTTAATATAAAAACCCCTGATAACCCTTGAAGAAGAATTCCTAGTGTATTGGTAAACAAGTCCATTTTGAATGTTCTATTTGCTGAACGAGTGGAATTAACAACATAATTAACCCACTCCCGACGGCGTAACACATCGAGATTCAACATTTTTATTGCTGTTATTGCACGGATAGACTCAATGAAATGTGATTGTTGAATGGATTCATGGATAATCGTTTCATTCTTTAATGTCTTGAATTTATTGAATAAACCAATCCTTATCGCTGCGTAAAATAATGAAAAAAAACAGGAGGGATTGCTAAAACTGGAGAGTAGTTAATGATAACAACTATAGATATAAATACAACAATAGCATCTAGAGCTGATGATATCATATTTGAATCAAAAGATTCTTGGATTGCACAAAGAGCTTGAAATCTTGATGAAATATCACCTATATGTCTTTTTATAAAAAAAGGGAGCTTAAGACTAACGACTCTATTGAAAAACATTTCCGCCCACTTAACCCCTAACGAATATCTAAGATTCATTAGTGTTATAGCTCTAATCACCGAAAAAAATGATTTAGCTAGCAATGCCGAGATAACAACAATCGATAAAGAATATATACCTTGAATATCATTTGAACGAATTAATGTATCGATGGTAAATTGTGTTGCTGCTGGAACTGAGATAGATAGGAGTTCAATGACAACGGAAATGGCAAGCACGCCAGAAAGGATTTTTCCTAATCCACTTATACCTTTGAATAAGTCTTTCACATTGACGTTAATTTCCAGAGGTTCTTTATTAAACGTTTCTATAGGCCATGCTTCCAATATAACTCCGGTAAATTTATCTGAAAGTTCCCTAAGAGATATAGAACGTTGACCTATAGCTGGATCGTGAATTATGGCACCCTTACGATTGACTTTAATCAAAATAACATAATGATTAAAAGACCAGTGAAGGATAACAGGTCGTGTTATAGTATGTAAATCCTCTATCTCAACACGAGAAGCACGGGAGGTCATCCCTACTTGTTCAAATGCATTGACGAGATTACGAAGTGTCATTCCATCCATAGTGACTTCATGAATCGAACGGGCTGCGGCTAGATCGACTCGTTTCCCAAAATACCCTGCGAGCATAACCAAACAGGCTAACCCACATTCGCTAATTTCGGATTGTAAAATTACCGGTATTTTTTTTCGCCTAAAAAACATATCTATCCCTCAGATCCCACTCTTATAATATTTTGTTTAATTGGAGAGAAAATCCATTCCCAAAGCGGTCGCCGGGTGGTTAAAATGTCGGCCTCAACTTCTACTCCTGTTGGTAATTCTCGCCCGTTTGCATCAGGGAGAACTACAACTCGAAAACGTCTGTTTTTACCTGATAGGGAATCAGGACTGTTACTAATTGATGTAATTTTTCCAGGCACTTTACCGAACCACTCCCAAGGTAAAGAAGCAACACGCATCATAACTGTTTGCCCCACTTTTACATCTGGTAAAGCATTAGGCGGTATTAATATTTCAATGAAAGGTTTAGCTCCGTTAGGAACAATTACAGCTGCAATTCCTCCGGTGTTAACCCGCTCTCCTTCAAATATTTTCATTGAAGCTATAGTACCTTCTATTGGTGCTATGATTCGCGATTCAACTGTCGCAGAAGAATTAATTACTTGCTGTTCTAATCTCATTATTTCTTGTTGAATAGATATAATCTCCTCTTTCTCTATGGTTTGTGAACGTGCAAGTTCGTCAACTAACTGAAGTTCCTCACCTATTGTGCGTTCTATGTTAATGTTAAGTATATCTATTTGAGAAAGGGAGTTATGATAATCGTTTTCTCTTTCTATTTTTTCAGACTCTACAGCTATCCCTTGATTACGCAAATCTTGATAAAAAACTAACCTTTTTTTTAGGTTTTCACTCCTTTTTGTTTCTGAGGAAAGAGCTTTTTTAATTGCAGATAGTTCCTGTTTCTTTATACTAATTCTATCTATCAAACGTAATCTTTCATTCTCACGTTCTTTTCCTTTTTCTTCCTTACGTTTTTTTAGTGATTTTATCTGTTTTTCTGCATTTTCTTGTAATGTTATATTAACGCCCCCGCCTTCGTACATAATATCATGATATACCGTCGCAATCAGATCCCCTTTTTTAACAAAATCTCCTTGCTGTACTTTTATCTTTGAAATCACTCCATCTTGATTAAAAACAGATTCAGCCGCAGCCGGAAAGTATAAAACTTGTCCAATGGCAGGGACTCTCTGGGCGTAATTGGTTAATAAAATTACAATTGCAATAATCAGAACTCCTATCGAGATCCATACTGCTACTGGAAGTATTGAAGGAACTGAAATGGAAAAGTCCCCTAACCACGAATTTTCTTTATAGCTGAGGGCTTCTTCACGAAAAATTGATTCTTTCTCGTTCATTTCTTATCTACTTAAATAAAGTTTTTCATTAGGCATATCTAAAATAATCTTATGACCTCGTAAAAAATCCATTCCTAATAACCCATCAAAATCGATATCTTTTGGCATATTTTGATTGATGACTATAGATATAATATTTTTTTTATCTCGTCTGGAATCATTTAAATCAACGGAAACGGTATTGTAATCTAGATTTGATGCTGTTTTATCGATCAACTTACAGCTTTTGAATTTAGTATCATTTGGAACGCTGTTATAAAATATAATTGAATGTGTTGCCGCAGTATCAAGAATAATATTTAACGGAATTCCATTTATCTCAGCACGTAAAGAAATTCCTGATTGCGTTAAATTAAAGTAATAAGAATGCCATGAAGTCATGTCGTAATGTTGATTTGTAAGAATCTGCAACTTGTTATCTTTAAAGTCTAAGAGTACCATTTGTTCTTTGAAAGCACCTAGTCCGATTACCTCGGACTCAGGATCTTTTCTTGTATCACCTATTGATAACCCCCACGGGATAAGGTTAACTAACTCTATGTTATTAAATGAAATATTTGAAATTAATAATTCTGAAATCATCCATCTTGAAACAGTAAAGATTCTTCCAGATAGATCACTCAGTTTTATATTGGCTTGTTTTTCCATTGATATTAAATCAGGTTCAGAAAGCAATTTTTCTATTTCATAACTGTATAAATGCAATCCTTTGCTACTTCCTGTATCCAACATTAACGTGTGATAACGGTTTGAGATTGTTACATCAACAATTGGAAGCCCATTATCATCATATCGGATATTTAATATCGGTAATTTCTCAGATGCATAAGAGAATGATGAGAAAAACAAAGCAACAAAAATTGTCTTTATCATTAGTTAACACTCCAAGTTTTTAGCAATAAAATCTTCATTTACACCAGAGGAAATTAAATGTGATGCGATTCTACTTAATATTTTTTTAATGGATGGACAGAATACAGTACGTCTATTAAAACCGTCTTTTTTAGAATATCTTTGGATGTGACTCCCTCCTCCACAAATATTTTTCCAAACGCATTCATTACACTCCTTGGGTAAATCATTACCAATTTCAAAGTATTTTTGCATCTGCCACGAGGAAATTACGTTATTTAGACTTAATTCGTTGACGTTTCCAATTGCCGTAAATATATCATCGTTAGATGACCGTAAAATGTCATCTACATAGATGTTACCTTCGGATCCCATTGTAAAAGCAACAATATCATTATTCATTTTTCCCATTCCTGCAACATGGAATATTCCTGGGTTTAACATCCCTTGAATGGTTGCATAAAAATATCTTACAATGATTTTTTTATCTGCATCAGAAAAAAATTCATCTACGGCCGAGCAAAAGAAATCAGATATACCATAAGGATTTTTGCAATTATCATGACTTTCATCAGGGATAAGAAAATCAAAGCTCTTGCAATTCAAAACATCTACAAAATGGCGATAAACTTCTGCGCCACTGGCGTTTGGATTAGCTACGCATAAAACACCTGGAGCGCTGGGTAATTTTCCATCCTTCCATGCCGACTGTATCTTAAAAAGCCCAGAAACAGTTGCATCATAAGTACCTCTCCCTTTATTATCAATGCGATTCTTATCGTTAATGTGTTTTGGGCCATCAATGGATACGCTGACACCGATATTATACTTTGAAAAAATATCTATCCATTCATCGTCAATTAACGTTGCATTAGTTTGTTACTTACTTTAGTGGTTCCTAATCCATTTCAACCAACGGTCGCCACCACCACAAACATCGTCGAGCAGTGATTGTGCCATTGCCTTCTGATCAGCACTCTTTTTTGTGGTTACAGTAGCTTTATTTTCTTTGATTTCTTTAGCTAACTTAGACATTTATTCGAATCCTTCTTTTTACTGTATCGGAATTGATACCTTATAAAATTCACACGAAAGATAAACATTTGCAAATATTTTTTTACAAAAAAATACAAAATTGAGCAATTTGTAAGTAGTGAACGCCATTACTGCGCAGATCTACAGTACATGAACGCAAGTTTTTCCGATGTAAGTACTTTATTGTAGGGTATTCCTAATGGGACGATTTTTGGGGCATTATATTAAAAATAGCTAAACCTAAGCAGTTTCCCCCGCAGGTAGAGCATAGGTATCTACACAATTGTCGTTAAAAATAGTATTGATGTTCAGTATACTTTCAACTTTTCTATCGCCAGGCTTGATGTCCGGCTCAAACGTCGATATCAATCTTTGGTTAAACAACCTATGAATCCTGCCGCTTTCCTTGCGCCGGCGATTAAAGATATCGTCAGTACCCAAAAGATCACCGTTGCCACCACTCGGGCTGTTTGGCGGTTTCTTAATAATGACCGTATTTCATTTAGCCAGCTCAATCAGCCGATGATTGAGCTGGCCCGACAGGGCATCGCTCAAAGTTCCCATGCTTATGCGTTGGTTGTTCATGATGGGTCTCGTTTACAGTTTGCCTCACATTCGCATAAAGCCCATTGGCTTCAGATGACGCTTGCCCGGGATATCAGTACCCGCGAATAACTTCGGGCGAATGGGGATATATCAGGTGCCGTCATCTCCCGCTCCGGTAACGGCGCAAAAGCCTGAATTGCCTCCCCAGGGCAAGAAACACCCGCCAGAGCCGGATAAACCGCAGGATAAAAAATTACCGTGGTATAAGCGGTGGTTTCGTGGTGGAAAAGCGCAGGTTGAAGCCGCTGCTACAGCCGTAGCAGCCACTACCCGCAGCGTGGCCGCGGATGGGGAAGCGCTGGTGATGCGTTACATTGGCGGTGGCGCTGCCAGCTCCGGGCGCTGGCTGGCGGCCCCAAATCCGTTGACGGTCGGGTTAATGGGATTGTTTTATTCACCGAAGCTGAATGAAGGTGAAGAAGATTATTTAAACCGCTATCGCCTTAGTGAGATTGCCGAGCAGTTTGGCAAAGCCCCGACGCGTGTGCGTTTCCGCTGGATAAGAGATGAAAAAAGCGGCAGGATGACGGTTCAGGGGTATCACGTCGGCCCGGAAAGTGGTCTGGATAAAGTGCCGGTTCGTATGATGACACTGAATCGGACCACGGGTAACTATGAATTCTGGGAGCCGGGAGAAAATCGGTCAACGATATTATGGACGCTGAACGAACAGGAGTTTCAGGTTCCAGCCCATACCGGGAATGAAGAACGGCCGTTTATTCCGTCGCAAATCACTGTGTTACCAATCCCGGAAAAAGTGGGCAGTGATATTGAATCGTTGCCGATGCCGGAAGAAAAGGATTTCCGCGATTATATTCTGATCTTCCCGATCCCGAATATGCCGCCGGTGAAGCCGCTGGAAGTGGGGGAATATCATGATCTGGCCGGACGCAGTCGTAACGATGGGATGGATATCGATCATATTCCGTCTAAGGCGGCATTGAAGTTGTTTCTAAAAGATAAGTTGGGTCAGGCTGCAACAGATAAAGACATAGATAAAATACTCAATAGCGGTGTATCCATAGCTATCCCTCATAGGATTCATAGGGGTTACAGTGAAACTTATAAAGGTAGAAATACAAAGGAGAAACAGGTTAGAGACGCGTCAGATATTGGGGCTGCGATAGACAGTAATTTTGATGCTCAGGTTCCTGGCCTACGGGAAGAAGGCTATACAGATGAACAGCTGAACAAGGCACGAGAAGAATTACACCAACTGAATAAAGAACAAGGGTGGTATAAATAGTGACTGATATTACGAAATTGATTCAATATCTTGGAAATACCGCTGAAACGTTAGTTGAAAATGGCGAGATACCTAAAGGGATATTTAGGTTTCATTTTGAAGGAGATGAATCGTTTAATTGTGAACCTGAAAAAGGAATCACATTAGTTTTTGATTCTAAATCCAGGCAATTGAATTCAATCCAGCTCATTCTGATTGATATACATGGTGATCATGATGAATATAATGGTGATTTACCACCTCCATTTTTACCTTTAATGGATAAGGCAACGGTAAGAGCTAAATATGGGGAACCTACGGCAACCAAAGATATGATAGAAGCACCGGTTATAGGTGTTATTGGTGGGTACGATGCTTATATAAATCGTATAAAACTCTATCCGAATGTGGAAGTTATTTTTATTTATGATTCTTATTATCGAGTAAGAGCACTCACTTTCAACTCTATCTGAAAAAGGGTATTTTTACATACTATCATCAATGGATAGTGACTACTAAGCCACTATCCGCTCTTAATATTGGCTTTTGTTCCATTTTATATGAGATCTTGGGTATTGATTGATGACAATTAACATATAAGCTATTTGATTGTTTAGGGAAAACTTATCAGGAAATTTTTGATAAGGGATTAATTCTTTATAAAACCAAACCAAATGGTTTTCCGGGTGATGAGGTTATTTAATTATAAATGGTAAAATAGAGGGGCTAGCGTTTTATAGTGAGGGGATGAATTTAAAATAAATTGCACTAACCCTATTAAAGTTTTTATATCAAGGACAGATTTAACTCAATAAATACAACTTTTCATAAGGAAAGTGAATTGCATTTAATCGAGAGTTATAAACCATTAATATAGAGTTAAAAAGAAATCCGCGCGTAAAATAGTACTATCCGACCAGATGGGTATTAAGGCACTTTCTCGCTGGTTATTTTACGAAGAAAACCATAAAAAATAAGGCAATAAAAAAGGGATAAAACGGTTAAT
>NZ_JAJAFX010000084.1:0-11595 GCF_025384845.1 Photorhabdus temperata
CGTCAATATCCCATCTCGGATGACCAGCCAAAGTTCTCCAGGCGCTATCATAACAAGACATTTCCCACAGCTCCCAGGGCTTATCAGTTTTCGAAGCATCAATCGCATATTCAAGCATTGAATCAGCGTGCACGTGTCTTTTATTGTCTGACATTGTTTAATCCTCACTTTTAGGTATGCCAATCATTTTATTTAAATCTTCAACTTTTACTGACAATGAAGTATTTATAATTCTCACTTCTTCGGACGGAATTAAATCTTTCGCTTCCGGCCAGACTTCAACGAGTTTTTTTGTTGTTGTGACTGAATTTAAAATGGCGTAAACGTTATTTTTGATTTCATCTTTCTTATTGTTTAGCTCACTTAATTTTTCTTCTATCTTCGTAAATCGAACAGAGAGTTCATGTTCAGCATTAAATAAGCAATGATCTCTTGCCGGTGTAATCAAGCGTATTCGATTTTCGTTTTCATCGCGACCATAAGCCAGCCACATTTGTCGACCGCCAAATCCGACAAGTATTTCTTCTGACTCAGCTCCAATGATGTCAATATGTCTATCTATATTCCTATTAAATTCTTTGATTTGATCAAGAATATTTTCGTATAGTTCATCCCAATATTTAACTTTATCTTCACCGCCAAGCGCGGTGACTCTGATGTCTTTTGCTAATTGGCACTTATCCAATTCTATTTGCTTGAATCCTTCTTCGATTCCGGCTAATGACAAAGCATTATTGACTATTTCTTTCTTTAAATCTTTAGTTAATTTCTTTGACATAATTAGTCCTCTCACTTTATTAATTGCATTTAATCAACCGGCCACACCGTCAACCCGAGCAGGAAAATTCAAAAAATAGTTAAAATCAGCTCCAGCTCTTTCAATGCAAACCGGATAATCTTTCCCGGTTTTATATTGAATTTCTTCTATCACGCCTAATTTCGATAAATCATAAACAAATAATTCTCCTCCTCCAATCGTGTAAAAACCTAGTCTTTCTGACGGGCATAGATTTAGCATTAGTTGCAATTTATCAAGCCATTCTATTTCTGTTTTATTTAATTTACTCATTAATTGTCCTCGTTAAAGACTGGCTTCCGTGCCGATGTTTCCCTATTTTCCCAGTGTGGCGAAGTAATCAACTCACAACAGCCCACTCGTAAATGAGCTGGAATTAGCCAATTGGCAATAAAAAACCCCGAATTTTCGAGGTCATTTAGAGAATGCTTACCATTTCTTTTTGGGATTTCGCTGGTGCGCGTGATTGACAACATGAAACATCGCATCATTTTTGGGAGTAGGTTGTTCTTTTTCGTGATCCCTCGGAAGAGAAGGGCTAGTAATGACTTTAGCTATTTTTTTCTCCATAAAATGCATATGCTCAGGAATTCCATTTCTTGGATCAGGAGGTCCGCATTCACCTTCTGCCTCAGCTATATTTATATATTCCAATCTCTTACGAGCATAAAAAGCATCCTGCTTTAGTTTTCTTCTAGCTTTTGAGTTTCTTCCTCTTGGCAAGAAAGTGACTTTGGTCATATCACGCCCTCACTGTTATTGTTTCCCTTTTTTTACCACTAACAGAATAAAGTTTCACCTTTGGTAAGCAACAATTATCAAAGCTGGGTGTTGGCTCTTGTTGTTCTTCGTTGCCTTTAAGTTGAGTGACTAAACTGGCTATTACGTTTGCGCTATCGTTTTCAAGCTTGCGATTGAGAGTTAATACTTGACGCGGCTCGGTTTCTACGCCAAAAGCTTTATCGATAACATTCTCAAGAGCTTTTATTTCAGACTTGCGAATGTGTTCTTCCAAACGATTGCGAGTAATTAAGTTGCCACGTTCATGATAGCGACGCATCTTTGAACTCAAACGACCACTAGTCGGCAAGATAGTGATATTTTTCATTTTATTACCCTCATCAGTAAGTTTTGATGGTGTTGTGATCGCTGTGTTGTGGCTCTATCACAGTTGCGCCTTCCACAGTCCTGATACAGCCTCATCTGTGAATGAGTTGACTGATTACTTTTAGGCTCAGTCACAACACCTCAAAACTCACTTGGGTATAGACTCTCCACAAGGGCGGAGCATTCATTGTAGGTACTACTATGATTTAACTTAGTCTCGAATCATCTACCTGTTCGTGCGCCGGTAGCGGCTACTTCGTGGGCTTTCCCTGCCTTTTCGATGATTAAACTATACAAGCATTACTTTATAAAAACAAGAATTACTTGTTATTTTAATAAGGTAAAACTTGTAAATTCATATATTATATTGTTTTTAAAGTATTTTATTTTTTACTAATTCTTGGAAATGTGACTAATTAGTCATTCTTAGATGGGGGATGGAAGAATGTAAGAAAAAAAAGCCACCGTTAGGTGGCCTAGCAAAACCTATTGTGCTTTTTTTCTAAAGTTATCGTCGTCTCTCACAAATTCAAAAGCATCAAGAATAATTCCTGTTATCCTCAATATATCTTCTGGAGCTTCTATAAATATTCTTGAGTTGCTGACAGATAATCCAGCCCTATTAACTTCATTGGTTAATATTTCAGTTAACTCAATGGGTATCTGAATGTAAGGTTTATTCTTTTTATCAAAGTATCGTATTATCCATCTATTTGATTTTCCTTGATAAAGAACTCCAAAATAAGATTCTGTATCTTTGTATTGTAAATCTACATCATCTCCAACTATTGATTTCGCTTTTTCATACAGAGTGAATTCGTTTTTGGTGGTAACAATATTAGGATTATCTGGATCTACTATCTCATCTGGTTCTTTCGGATTATCTTGATGCTCTATTTCGTCTTGAACCCCATCAATTGGAACATGTCTATTTGAAAGGCCAGAAACTACCATTGCGCTAACAGATTTCTCAACAGCCTGTTTTACCAAAGGGGTGATTGATTCAATGAAACGTTGATTTAACTGGCGTTCGACATTAGATCTACTAGCAACATATCTTACAAATTCACTATCAACATCTTTCAAGCTAGTACTGATTGTTTTAGTGAAGACAGATAGGTAGACACTTTCTTCTGCAAGCGTCCTTAATGCCTCTGGCTTGAATTTATCATGTCTAAATCTATAGAGCTGACCTACATCTGCATCACTAACTTCATCCATTTTTATGCGTAAAAATGGTGCAGAATCCATTACGTTTTTTTGTTTTAAGTCGGTAAAGAAGCGCCATTCTAATCCATTTGTAATTGCTGAAATGGTCACTTCTGGAGTGGAGTTAAAATATCTGGATAATTGAGGGCAGTGGTTATCTAGCTTTTCGCTATACCCTTTTGCTTCAATAAACATGACGGGAACATCTTGGCAGAATAAGGCATAATCAACCCGCTCATTTGCTTTTGCTCCGGGGAAATCCGCCCCATACTCGGCTTTAACTTTTTGTGGGTCATACGGACTAAACCCAAGAATATCTAAAAAAGGCAATATTAATGCTTGCTTAGTTGTTTCTTCGGTAGTGCAGTGTTGACCTACGTTTTTAACGTGGTCAACATGATGTTTTATTTTTATCTTAAAATTGTCCATGCCATAACCTTAATAATCTAAAACGGAATACCAAAACATTCTTCCGATGATGAGCACTTGATCCTCATCTGTAACTTCATCTTCGTATTCATCACGGTTGTAGCTTCTGATAAGTATTTTTCCTCTTGGGCGTCTATAGAGGCATTTAAGGCGTTTTAATCCATCCTGTTCAATTGCATATACTTTTCCATCAATAATTTTTTTATTAGAGATATCAATTGCTATTGCTGTTCCATTTGGAATAACTGGCTCCATGCTATCGCCTTTAGCTGGAAAACAAGCAATTGTAGAACCATCCGTTGGGGCACCTATTCGCCGTAATGTTGATTTGGAAAATCGTAATTTATATCCGTTATAATCCACATCAATACACCGACCAGCACCGCATGCGAATTCAATATCTCTTAAAAATGGTACCTCCACCTCGTCGTTGTCTAACGGCGTACTACTATCCCATGGCGCAATGGTTGTCCACTTGCTCTCTGGTGGAACTTGACCAGTATCCTTTCTTAATGCTTGACCAAACAAAAGCCAATTCACATCAGTATCAAGAATAGATGCTAATGCTGTTAATCTTGACTTTCTTGGTTCTGTGCTTGATTCCCACTGTTGTACTGACTGTGGAGTGACACCAAGCATATCTGCCAGTTCAGCTTGAGTTAATTTTTTTGCAAGTCGAGCTTGCTTGATTCTTTCATGCATCGTTTTCATGTCTCAAATATACAAGCAACACTTTTATTTTCATAGCAAGTAAAACTTTACTTTTTAAAGTTTCCCTTGTATTTTATTTAGTGACCATTAGTGAAAAAGGGAAATTCATATGAGTGTACTGGAAGCAACGATCAGAAAAGCTGGGGGTGTTCCAGCGTTAGCTAGAATACTAAATGTTAGAGATCAAGCTATTCGGCAATGGATTAAAAAAGGGCGTATCCCCCCAGCGAGATATGCTCAAATCCATGAGCAGCTTGGTATCCCTTTAACTGAATTAGTCAAAAATAAATAATCTTCCACTATTTACAATGAATGCCCCGCCCGTGTGGGGAGCCTGTTTTCTAACCAACCTGATAACTTCGGGTAGGCCCATCAATTTGTGAACCTCTTAATGAGGAGCACAAATCTGCATCAATCTTTTTGGTGACTAATACATAACCATCACCTATCTCATGATAAGTGATATTTTCAACTATCTATTAAATAAAATTAACCTAAGGAAAGTATGACATATGGATATCGCAAAAACTCGCACTAAAGCGCAGAGGTATGAAGATGTGATCCGTAACGGGATTGCAGCGAAGGGCAACACGGAAGTTGCAAAGATGGTCGGAGTTCATCATTCACAGATTAGCCGCTGGATATCTGGCAACGATTGCATGTTGAACAAATTTTGCAAAGTACTTGAAGCTATTGATTTTGAGAACCCATCTCAAACGGTTGCTTTTCACGGAGAAGAAGCAAAAGAGGCAGCAAAAGCATTGTTGCAGATGCTTGAGCACTTAAGAGAAAGCGCCTCGTCTGCTGGAACAGATGAGGCGCAAAACACTAACATAACGAGATAATCATGACAGAGAAACCAATTATTTTCAACGGTGAGATGGTGAGAGCCATATTGTCCGGGCGGAAGACTCAGACACGGCGGCCTGTTAAGCCGCAACCGAGCGAGCTTCAGGAATTCCGGGGCTGGATAACGAGCGGCGCATTATCGAAAGATAGCGCTGTGTTTGCTGAAGGTGAAAGTCCTCCGCTAAAAAATGTTCTAAGTATTCGTTGCCCGTTCGGGAAAGTGGGCGATCGGTTGTGGGTAAGGGAAACTTGGGCTCATTACCAAGTTATTAATTATCGCGGTTGCACTGACGGGCGTTCATTTAGCGAGGTAAGTGACGGATTTGCGGCGTATCGAGCTGACGGGTTCGAGAGTATTAGCGAAATGAAAGATCACATTCGACTAATGTCAGAATGTGATTTTGAATGTGTTGAAGTTCGTAATGGCAAGTGGATTCCGTCAATTCACATGCCGCGTTGGGCCTCACGTATCACGCTAGAAATCACAGATATTCGAATTGAGAGGCTGAATGAAATCAGTGAAGAAGATGCGATAGCTGAAGGAGTAACAGCGGGAATTTGCCCAGGACATGAAAATATTATGCATCGTGTTGCGTTCCGTGAGTTGTGGGAATCTATTTACGGAGCTGATTCGTTCAATGATAACTGGGTCTGGGTCATTGAGTTTGAGAGATTCAAGCAGTTACAACAGGAGATAAAAGAACCAGAGAGGGATCGAAATGGGTAACGTTGCATACGCTAATTTTGGAGCGAGAAAGACTTCAAGGAGCACACGGATGGAGAACCAAAAACAGGGGCATTTCGCTCTGTTCAGGAGTCTTCTGTCCACGGAATGGGCTAATGATACTGCTAAATTGGCCCTGTGGGTTCGATTGATTGGGATGGCTCAATACAAGCCCCGCAGTGTTGAATTTAGCGGCGTTCAGTGGGAGTTGGGATCGGGTCAATTGGTGACAAAAATCCCCATTCTAGCCAGGAAGCTCAGAGATTCTAAAGGCAATGAGAAGACACAAAAACAGGTTAGAGACATGTTGGAATTCTTTTCCTCTGAGGGGATGTTAACGTTCAGTGGAAACCGGCATGGGACAGTGATCACCATCACAAATTACGCTGATTATCAGGGTGATTTTGAGGTAACAAACGAGGTAACAAATCAGGTAACAAACAAACCCAGTGATGACGCGGCTTTAGAGCGAAGTCAGGTAACAAAGTTGGTAACAAATCAGGTCAAACAGAGTAAGAAGTTATTAGAACAAGAATATATAACTACATCTAACGATGTAGTTGGTGAGTTTTCTGATGAAAACAACCCGCATCAGTCTGTCAAGAAATCTCAGTCTAAAAAGATTATACCGGTTCCCTATCAGGCCATGATCGACGCCTATCATGAAATTCTGCCAGAGATGGCTAGGGTTACTGTCCTGCGAGACTGTAGAAAATCCAAGATGCGCACGTTCTGGCAACGAGCCAACAAGGAATACCAGACCAAGCACAATAAGCCGTTTACTCTGGAGAACTGGAAAGGCTATCTGGGCTACATTGCTGAGCACTGCCGCTGGATGATGGAGGATAGGCCGAACGGTAAGGGCGGCTACTGGAGAGCCAAAAATTTAGATTATCTGATCACTGACCAATGTTACGTATCCGTCAAAGAGGACAGAGCGAATGACCGTAAACAGCGTTAACCAAGTCCCCCACAGTACTGAAGCGGAACAAAGCGTTATCGGTGCGTTACTGCTAGACCCTCAAAGCGACAACTCGCAGTATGTATTCTCAATGCTTACCGCTGATTCGTTCTACATGGCATGGCATAAACGTATTTACGCCGAAATGCGAACAATGAACAGCAAGAACCAGGCAATAGATATTATTACTGTGGATGACAGCTTGAAGCGTTCAGGTGAGGCTGATCAATCTGGTGGGTTCGCATATCTGGCTGAACTATCCAAAAATACGCCAAGCGCCGCTAACATTGTCGCTTATGCCAGGCAGATCCGCGAGACAGCCGCAGCGCGTTACGCTATTGAGAAAACCAATGAAATTCAGCGATTGTTGATGACGCCTAGTACCCTCACATTTGCTGAAAAGATGGACATGGCGCAGAGGTTGATCAGTGAAGCGTCGGAGAATGGCACTACAGGCAATAAGACCGGGCTCAAGCCCATTAGTGAGATTGCTGATCGTTGGTTTGAAAAACTTGAGGCACGGTTTAACAATCCCGAATTGCACCGGGGGTTGAAAACTGGATTTCGGGATTTTGATGAAATACTTGCCCCCAAATACATCGTTAACGGTTCTCTGTTTGTAATCGGTGCGCGGCCAAAGATGGGGAAAACCACAGTATTAACCGAGATGGCAAAAAATGTCGCCAGCAGTGGTCAACCCGTTTTGCTGTTCAGCATGGAAATGACGGACGAGCAACTATTCGAACGGATGGTGAGTCAGAAATCAGGGCTAAATTCTGATGTGTTCTATGGTGGCACTGATGACGATTATGAGTGGGCTCTACTCTGTCAAGCAATCGGTGAGCTGAAAGATACTCCTAATGTCTGGATTGATGATACACCTGGAATGTCATTCGCTCATATCCAGTCACAGTGTCGTAAAATCAAGCGTAAAGTTGGCAAGATAGGTTTTATCGGTGTTGACTATCTAACACTGATGAAGACTGAGAAAGCGGATCGGAATGATATTGCGTATGGCAACATCACAAAGGGCCTCAAGATACTGGCAAAAGAACTCGACACTGTTGTTGTTCTGCTAACCCAGCTTAACAGGAATATCGAGGAACGTGCCAACAAACGCCCAATGCCATCTGACAGCCGAGACACAGGCCAGATTGAACAAGATTGTGATTATTGGATGGGCGTCTACCGTGACTCGGTTTATCAAGAGAGATCGGACAAGACGCTGACAGAGTTGATATTGCGCCTCAATCGCCACGGTAAAGCTAACACTGTGTATGTCGAACAAAAGGGCCTTTGCTTGTTCCATCTCGATCAGATCGAGGGTGAGCGTAGAGCTAAGTGTAATGAAGACAAGCCCAATAAACCCTACAGGAAGGATTTTTGATATGAAAGGTACAACACTTAATGAACTAAACCAACGCTGGTTTGAACAGAGAAAAGCAACACACATGCGAGCGTATAATGCTGCGGGAAGACCAGATAAAAAGCGTTGGACTCAGATTGTCGCCGCTCACAAAAAGCGAGTATTGCGTCGCAGGGGGCTAATAGATCGCGCTGCGAGAGTCGCATCAAAGCTCAATGACATAAATTTTTGGGGGCAGGCAATTCGTAGTAACAGGCAGATAAGTGGACTATCTCAACAAGTTTATATATTCGGAAATTCCGGCAGTCCCAAACAGAGGAACTTTTGATATGGAATGGATTAAATGCAGTGAAATGTTACCCGAATTAAAAGATGATTCAGTTTTAGTATGGTTTTCTGATATTAATTCTATGGATATGGTTCATATAGAAGATTATTTCAAAGATATAACTGCCGGTTTTGATGATGAAGGAAATCAACTTTATACAAAATGGTATATCACTAAAAAAGTTACTCACTGGATGCCACTGCCAAACCCACCTGAGGATGAAGTATGAAAGAAAAACTTAAGCCGTGCCCGTTCTGTGGTGGAGAAGCTGCCAAATTATGTACTTCATGGAAATTGGTAATTGTGTTTTGTACTACATGTAAAAACCAGACTGCGAGATGTTTATCGCAATCTGACGCTATTCAAGCTTGGAATAAGAGAGTAAATGAAGGGGGATAAATGGAAGCTGATTTTTGTTTTCACGAATCAAATAAATCACAAGCGTGGGAAATATTGAAAGAAACACTTCAGACGAAACAGCCGCACCGCATTATTATTAAGCCGTGGAAATCCACCCGATCATTATCTCAAAATTCGACTGCGCATATGTGGTTTGGTGAGATAAGTCGTTATTTGAAATCCAATGGCGCTAAATTTTCACCAGAAGAAGTTAAAGAAATGTTGAAGCATACATTCTTGGGCTATGAAGTTATCGAGATAATGGATGTCACTACGCAGCTTACAGAGCGTGTCAGGACACTTAAGCGGACATCAAAACTCGACACAGGGGATATGTTTCAGTTTATGGAAAGAGTTGAACAATGGGCGGCTAGTATTGGTTGTTTCGTGACAATACCGGATAACAGCGAATATATGAAATTAAAACAGGAGCAAGATAAATGATAGCGGGCAATAAACACTGGTGTAATTTCTGCGGTAAATCGCAAGATGAAGTAAATGCAATAGCCTCGGGAATGAATAACAGTGATATTTGTAATGAGTGTATTATCCAATGCGTTAATGTATTAATCAACAGAAAGTCGGATGAAATAAATGAGTCAACAAACATCACAGACTCAACGAGTCATCAATAATCTGATATATAAAGTGCCATCTAATAAAAAATCAAAACCAGTTCCTACAGAATCCGAAGTTGAAACATTTGACTATGTTTATCAGCTATTGAGAGCAAAGTGGGATAGACGGAGAGATAGAAATGAAACTAGAAAAAGGCAAGGTTTACGTTGTTGCAATAGATTTCTACATGAAACACGACAGGGCTGAATATCACTCAACCCGATATCGGGATTCCGATAACGAGCCGCTTCATGACATGATAATCAGAATGATAGACGGTGATTTAGAGGTTGGTCTATTCACCACGCCTGAAATTATAGGATTATCTGAAACTCAAGAAATCTAGGAGCTGGAATAATGAAAAAACCGGTGAGGAGAAAGTGTAAAATATGCTGCGAATGGTTTATACCAAGGTATTCGAATATATATTGGTGTAATCCAGAACACGGAGCGGAATTAGCAATTAAGAAGCGGAATGGAGACAGGGAAAAAGCAGAGCAGGCACTTAAAAAGAAACAGCAGCAAGAATTAATAGAACAGAAAGATAAACTCAAAGCCCGTCGATTAGCAGTAAAGCCACTTTCATATTTCAGAAACCAAGCACAGCAGGCATTCAACGCATTTATCAGAGAAAGAGATAAGTACCAGCCATGTATTAGTTGTGGGAGATTTCATAATGGGCAATATCACGCAGGGCATTATCTAACAATTAAGGCTCATCCAGAATTGAGATTTGATGAAGATAATGCTCATAAGCAATGTTCTGCATGTAATAACTATTTATCAGGAAATATAATTAATTATAAACCTTGTCTGATTGAGAAAATTGGGCAAGAGCGATTCAACAGATTGATGTCTCATCATGCTTTGCAGAAATGGAAACGTGATGATTACGAGCAGATCCGCGATTACTACAAAGAGAAGCTCAGGAGCTTAAGCAATGACAATCTTCACTGATATATCAGCCGCGATAGAAGAAGCCAGGTTCAGGAGCGGTATTACAGGCAGGTCATTTGCTGTTATGCAATGCAAATATGGTTCACTGAGAGTTATTCAGGATCGGATAGTCAGGGGCAAAAAACACTCAGTCATGTTTTCAACTAAGTATGACAAATGTCATTCAGTTCTCCGGGGGTAATTGATGAGGCACAATGAATCATTCTCATTATTGGCCTATATTGCCAATAATAAAGATCTTCGCCGAGCATGGGGAAAAGGCTGGAAAACAATAACTCCAAGTCAGCGCGTTTGGGTTCGTTACATGCTGATGATATGGGGTAAGCAGCACAGCGGAAGAGAGGAGCCCAGTAGTGAATGCAGTGTTATCGGTCGTCTTATGATTCGTACTGAATGGAGTGACACAGAAGGCCAGCGGATCATTAAAGTAGTGAAAGATTTGCATAAGTTTGGATATCGTGGAGAAGAGCTATTTAAGAAAGCTAAAGATATTCTTTCACCCAAGCAATCATTAAGCGACATCATTACTCTCGCCAAAGAATCAGATGATGCCGCTTTTATTGAGAAAGTATTAAATAAAACTTTCAAAAAGGGTAATCCCGTTCGGGATATTGCAATTAAACGATACTGTGAGCGCAAAAACCCGCAAAAGATTGCTCGTGAGCTTTCTTATCTGACTGGGTGTGACATTCAATATGCAAGAAAGAGAGTTGTATGGTGTGAAGAGCTATTGGAATCAGAAATGTATTACGCTATTAAGCGAGAAATGGAGGGCTGATTTTTATGAATTACGATTATCGCAAAAATATTTTTAAATTAATTGATTTCTGAGAAATTAAGTAGTATTTTTTCTGGTATGCTCAGGAGCAAGAAGCGAAAGAGCCTCATCAACAAAGACACATCGAATATAAAGCCCACATCCCCCGTTCTCAGATAAAAGTTTCAGTCTGTCTAATGGCTGATGTGGCAATTTCAACTACCGAGGATTACTTAGTAGTTCAATTCCAGGCTGCGCATGGCGTGGCCTTTTTTGTATCTGGAGATTTATCATGAGCGAGAACCAACCGTACTTTTACAATCCGAATATGTCTTCTGAATATTTGGAAGATTGGTTAGATAAGCAAAGATTGCATGTCACTTA
>NZ_JAJAFX010000085.1:0-11059 GCF_025384845.1 Photorhabdus temperata
GACACGTTAACTGTCGAAGGGAGTTTTGCTTACACGTTAGGCCCCTATTCCCATACTTTCACACATGAACTGGAAAAAGAGTTTAAAACCAAACGCAGGAAACTGGGGTTAGTGAATAAAGGCCTTCAGGCGGTTGAGACGTTGCAAAAACTGTTTTCCAGTGAAGGCAGCCAGGAGATAAAACTGCTGGACATGGAAATCCAGACGCCGGAAATAAAATTAAGCGGCGGCAGTAAACTGGTCAACGTCTCGCATGGCAATGAGGCATATTTTGAACAGGCGGTTGCGGTGGAATTAGCACCGCTGATTGGGATTAAATTACGGTTGGATTTAATTCAGGCATTTGCCACGGAATTCGGTGTTGAGAAATTAATTGCCTTAATTCGTGAGCAGGGGTTAAAAGGAAAGGCGGCGGTAGACGACGGGCGGGACGGCGCTTATCTGGGGGCGCAATTGGATATGGTTTTGGAAGGGGCGTTGAATCTGTCGTTTAAATATGCCAGTAATGAAGAGCGGGAGATGGAATTCCAGTTGGGGGATGTGGTCAGGGGTACGCTGGCGATTAGGGCGGAAACCAATATTCAGGCGGGCTTTAAATATTATCTGGTGGAAGGGTATTTTAAAGCCGGTGCGGATATTGAAGCGGAAGGGTGTTTTGAATTGGATAAGCAGGATAATGGGTTATATCTGGTGTTTTTCCATGAGGGTATTGTTGCCAGTTATTATGTGGAGTATGGGGCAGGAGTCGCGCCATCTGAAAATATCGGCAACTCTACTGAGAAAAGAAGTCGGGTGGATAATAAAGAACAAAAAAAATGGGAGATATATCCGAAGTTGCCGAAAGAAAAGTCGACATACAAACTGAGGTTATCGCAATGAAAAAATTTTTTGTATTTTTTATGGCCTTATTTTCATTATCAGCTTATGGGGAAAATACGATGGATAGAGTTAAATATATTACTTACTTAGAAACAAACCGCGCGTATTGTGTTCTCAGAATCAATGGGGTTTATATTTTAAGTAATCTGGGGTCAAGGACCGGGACCATATCAACGGGTTACAATGTTGCGCCATTATTGCAAAATGGTAAAAATACTATTTATATCGAAATGGCTCCGTTTATTGATGTAGACGAGAAATATTTTTATCAAGAAAAAGGTACGGAGTGTAAGGTTAGGCTGGTAAGGGTAACTCCTTATGAATCTGATGACGTGACTAATATTATCGCCAGTGTGGCAGATAAAAATGGTACGTTAGAACCCACCAGTATGAAATCCGTTAATTTTAATATTGATACCGCTAACTATAGCAAAATTACGGAAAAAGATCTTAAAGATAGAGGATTTTATTATGCGCAACGAACAGTCACATTAAATGATCTGCCTGTCTGGGCCTGGACGACGGCTACCCCTTTGCCGGAGACAACAGCAAGTACTGAGCTGGTTAAAAAAGCCTATGAAGATATTTGGCAAATAATGAAAAATAAAGATTCGGTGGCTTTACAACATGCTGCAAAAATAATGTTGTATGAACATGCGCAGGCTAATGACAGTACGGAACAAAGTTATTTTGATTCTTTAGACTTTGGGAGAAATTTTGATGACGGTTATCAGGCTATACCGATAGACTGGAGGAAATATAAGTTAGTACGTTATCTGGGGGGCCGGTTATTCCGGTTTGAAATTGAAGATAGTAATAATTCTCCATTATTAATTAGAGATAAAAATGGTGAAAACGGTCGCACATTCAGCCCCTATTTTTCTTTAATCGATGGAAAAGTGGTTATTTCTAGATAACTATGGCCTTTTTAAAATCACTCAGTATTAACTGTTTCCGGCAGTTAATACTGAGAGGGGAGGAAAAAACATGCTCTCAGTTAACATGAAAAGTGCCGTTTGCGATTGTAAAATCCCGGATCCCTGTATTCACAAATTAACGTTAAAAGTCGGTAAACGGGTTTTTATTTATAACCAGATTGAACCGATAGGGGATATTTGGGTGGTTGATGACGCCGACGGTATTCCCGTGGCGATTTCCCTGGTGGGAAAACGGTGTATATCTGATAATCCGCAGTGCCCGAAAGCGATTTTTTATAGCCCGGATAATCCGGCGTTTCAGTTTCATGAATTGGCTAAAAATCCCATACAGGGTCCGGGTACCGAGGATAAAATCCATTTTTCCAACCACACCTTACCGGTTGATCCGATAGAAAATGATCCGCTGGGCTTTATTGAATCGTCACTGTTTCAGACAGGGTCTCTGAGTCATTTGCCCCATACTGATTATATTCTTGAGCTGACGCAATGTTACGGCCAGCCTTTTGTTACGCGTACATTCCCGTTGGCGGGTAATAAGGTGAAGGCGTTGTTATTGGGTCCGGTTGATGCGCTTTACACGACAATCCATGTGTTGCCGCAATATGAATGGACGCTGGAGGTGACGATAGGGGCAGAGCAGGAAGTCCGGGAAAGAAGTGTGGCGGAAAGAAAAGCGGAGGCGCTGGAGGAAAGGAAAAAAGCCAATCCGCATGCGAAAAGGCCGGGAGAAAACTGGCATAAACGCACCGCCGGCTATGAATTAACGGACACGTTAACTATTAAAGGGAGTTTTGCTTACACGTTAGGCCCCTATTCCCATACTTTCACACATGAACTGGAAAAAGAGTTTAAAACCAAACGCAGGAAACTGGGGTTAGTGGATAAAGGGCTTCAGGCGGTTGAGACATTACAAAAACTGTTTTCCAGTGAAGGCAGTCAGGAAATAAAACTGCTGGACATGGAAATCCAGACGCCGGAAATAAAATTAAGCGGCGGCAGTAAACTGGTCAACGCCTCGCATGGCAATGAGGCGTATTTTGAACAGGCGGTTGCGGTGGGATTAGCGCCGTTGATTGGGATTAAATTGCGGCTGGATTTAATTCAGGCATTTGCCACGGAATTCGGTGTTGAGAAATTAATCGCCTTAATTCGTGAGCAGGGGTTAAAAGGAAAGGCGGCGGTAGACGACGGGCGGGATGGCGCTTATCTGGGGGCTCAATTGGATATGGTTTTGGAAGGGGCGTTGAATCTGTCGTTTAAATATGCCAGTAATGAAGAGCGGGAGATGGAATTCCAGTTGGGGGATGTGGTCAGGGGTACGCTGGCGATTAAGGCGGAAACCAATATTCAGGCGGGCTTTAAATATTATCTGGTGGAAGGGTATTTTAAAGCCGGTGCGGATATTGAAGCGGAAGGGTGTTTTGAACTGGATAAGCAGGATAACGGGTTATATCTGGTATTTTTCCATGAGGGGATCGTTGCCAGTTATTATGTGGAGTATGGGGTGGGAAGTAAGCCACCTAAAGATAGAGGTAAGTATATAAGACAAGGAAGTAAGTTAGATACTAAGAAACAGGAAAAATGGGAAATATATCCGAAACTGCCAAAAGAAAAGTCAACATACAAACTGAGGCTATCGCAATGAAGAAAGTTGTTTTATTTTTAATGACCTTATTTTCATTATCAGCTTATGGGAGAAATACGATGGATAAAGTTAAATATATTGCTTACTTAGAAACAAATCAGGCATTTTGTGTACTTACAGTCAATGGGATCTATACCTTAAGTAATCTAGGGTCAATTAGTGGTACTATATCAACTGGCTACAATGTTGCTCCGATATTACAAAACGGTAAAAACGTTATCAGTCTTGATATGGGGCCATTAAGTGCCCGGGATGATAAGTATGTTTATAAAGAAAAAGATGCGGAATGTAAGGTCCGATTGGTGAGGGCGACTCCCTATGATTCTGATGAAATTACTAATATTATCACTAAGGTAGCAGATAGAGATGGAATACTGAAACCTAATAGCATGCAGTCTGTTAATTTTAATATTGATACTACACAATCCAGTAGAATTACGACGAAAGAATATCCGGATGAGTTTTATTATCATACAGAGCGGACAGTGACATTAAATGATCTGCCTGTCTGGGCCTGGACTATGGCGACCCCTTTGCCGGAAACTGCGACAAGTACTGAGCTGGTTAAAAAAACTTATGAAGATATCTGGCAAATAATGAAAAATAAAGATTTGGTCGCTTTACAATCGGCAGCCAAATTAATGTTGTATGAACATGCCCAGGCCAATGATAGTACAGAACAGAGTTATTTTGATTCTTACGGCTTTAAGGAAGATTTTGATAACGGTTATCAGGCAGTACCGATAGACTGGAGTAAATATAAACTGGTGCGTTATCTCGGTGGCCGGTTATTTCGGTTTGAAGTTGATAAAAGTAACAACTCCCCTTTGTTGATGGAGGATAAAAATAATAGCGAAGATGGATTTACATTTAGTCCCTATTTTTCTTTAATCAATGGAAAAGTGGTTATTTCACGGTAACTATGACCTTTTTAAAATCACTCAGTATTAACTGTTTCCGGCAGCTAATACTGAGAGGGGAGGAAAATTATGCTCTCAGTTAACATGAAAAGTGCCGTTTGTGATTGCAAAATCCCGGACCCCTGTATTCACAAATTAACCTTAAAAGTCGGTAAACGGGTTTTTATTTATAACCAGATTGAACCGATAGGGGATATTTGGGTGGTTGATGAATCTGACGGTATTCCCGTGGCGATTTCCCTGGTGGGAAAACGGTGTGTATCTGACAATCCACAATGCCCGAAAGCGATTTTTTATAGCCCGGATAATCCGGCGTTTCAGTTTCATGAATTGGCTAAAAATCCCATACAGGGTCCGGGCACCGAGGATAAAATCTATTTTTCCAACCACACCTTACCGGTTGATCCGATAGAAAATGATCCGCTGGGCTTTATTGAATCGTCACTGTTTCAGACAGGGTCTCTGAGTCATTTGCCCCATACTGATTATATTCTTGAGCTGACGCAATGTTACGGCCAGCCTTTTGTCACGCGTTCATTCCCGTTGGCGGGTAATAAGGTGAAGGCGTTGTTATTGGGTCCGGTTGATGCGCTTTACACGACAATCCATGTGTTGCCGCAATATGAATGGACGCTGGAGGTGACGATCGGGGCAGAGCAGGAAGTCCGGGAAAGAAGTGTGACGGAAAGAAAAGCGGAGGCGCTTGAGGAAAGGAAAAAAGCCAATCCGCATGCGAAAAGGCCGGGAGAAAACTGGCATAAACGCACGGCGGGTTATGAATTAACGGACACGTTAACTGTCGAAGGGAGTTTTGCTTACACGTTAGGCCCCTATTCCCATACTTTCACACATGAACTGGAAAAAGAGTTTAAAACCAAACGCAGGAAACTGGGGTTAGTGAATAAAGGGCTTCAGGCGGTTGAGACATTACAAAAACTGTTTTCCAGTGAAGGCAGTCAGGAAATAAAACTGCTGGACATGGAAATCCAGACGCCGGAAATAAAATTAAGCGGCGGCAGTAAACTGGTCAACGCCTCGCATGGCAATGAGGCGTATTTTGAACAGGCGGTTTCGGTGGGATTAGCGCCGTTGATGGGCGTCAAAATGCGGCTGGATTTAATTCAGGCATTTGCCACGGAATTCGGTGTTGAGAAATTAATTGCCTTAATTCGTGAGCAGGGGTTAAAAGGAAAGGCGGCGGTAGACGACGGGCGGGATGGCGCTTATCTGGGGGCGCAATTGGATATGGTTTTGGAAGGGGCGTTGAATCTGTCGTTTAAATATGCCAGTAATGAAGAGCGGGAGATGGAATTCCAGTTGGGGGATGTGGTCAGGGGTACGCTGGCGATTAGGGCGGAAACCAATATTCAGGCGGGTTTTAAATATTATCTGGTGGAAGGGTATTTTAAAGCCGGTGCGGATATTGAAGCGGAAGGGTGTTTTGAGCTGGATAAGCAGGATAATGGGTTATATCTGGTATTTTTCCATGAGGGTATTGTTGCCAGTTATTATGTAGAGTATGGGTTAGGAACTGCTCCATCTAAAAATGAAGAAGCTGTTTTTAATCATAAAAGCAAAACAGACACAAAGAAACAAAAAAAATGGGAGATATATCCGAAACTACCAAAAGAAAAGTCGACGTACAAACTGAGGTTAACGCAATGAAAAAAGTTTTTTTGTTTTTTATGGCCTTATTTTCATTATCAGTCTATGGGAAAAATATGATGGACAAAGTTAAATATATTACTTATTTAGAAACAAATAATGTACTTTGTAGACTTAAAGTCAATGGGATCTACACTTTAAGTAATTTTGGATCAATTAGAGGTACTATATCGACCGGGTATAATGTTGCAGTGATATTACAAAACGGTAAAAACGTTATCAGTCTTGATATGGGGCCATTAAGTGCCCGGGATGATAAGTATGTTTATAAAGAAAAAAATGCAGAATGTAAGGTTAGATTGGTAAGGGTAACTCCTTATGAGTCTGATGAAGTGACTAATATTATTACCAGCGTGGCAGATAAAAATGGCACATTAGAACCTGATAGTACGCAGTCCGTTAATTTTAATATTGATACTACACAATCCAGTAGAATTACGACGAAAGAATATCCGGATGAGTTTTATTATCATACAGAGCGGACAGTGACATTAAATGATCTGCCTGTCTGGGCCTGGACGACGGCTACTCCCTTGCCGGAAACGGCAACAAGTACTGAATTGGTTAAAAAAGCCTATGAAGATATCTGGCAAATAATGAAGAATAAAGATTTGGCCGCTTTACAATCGGCAGCTAAATTAATGTTATATGAGCATGCGCAGGCCAATGATAGTACAGAACAGAATTATTTTGATTCCTACGGCTTTAAGCAAGATTTTGATAACGGTTATCAGGCAGTACCGATAAACTGGAGTAAATATAAACTGGTGCGTTATATGGATGGACGCCTATTCCGGTTTGAAGTTGATAAAAGTAACAACTCCCCCTTATTGATGGAGGATAAAAATAATAGTGAAAATGGATTTACATTTAGCCCCTATTTTTCTTTAATCAATGGAAAAGTGGTTATTTCACGGTAACTATGACCTTTTTAAAATCACTCAGTATTAACTGTTTCCGGCAGCTAATAGTGAGAGGGGAGGAAAAAACATGCTCTCAGTTAACATGAAAAGTGCTGTTTGCGATTGCAAAATCCCGGACCCCTGTATTCACAAATTAACTTTAAAAGTCGGTAAACGGGTTTTTGTTTATAACCAGATTGAACCGATAGGGGATATTTGGGTGGTTGATGAAGCCGGTGGTATTTTCATACAGTTTTTCAGAATCATGAGCATCAGGAGAAATATTGATTTCTAGTTTCTACAGTTGTAATAGTAAGTTGGTTTATGGGTTTCCAAAGGGGACCCAAATGCAGGTATTAATCTGAGCCGGCTCTAGAGAGCCGGAATTTATGATTTGGGCCATTGCCTGGCGGTATGTAGGATACGGAGAATACGTATTGTTTCACCAGCAATGTCATAGATTAGGATGTAATTTTGGTGAATTACTAACTCGCGGGTGCTGTTAACTCTGCCTGGTCGACCAGAATCAGGGTGATCAGTCAGACAATTAGCTTTTTTTGAAAAGAGTTCATCAAGAGCCAATGCTGCTAAAGGGTTATTTATCTCAATATAGTCATAGATTTCTTCACGGTCTTGAATGGCCTCAGGTGTCCAGAATAATTGCATTATTTGGCCTCAAAACGGCGGAGTGTGGCTTCACGACGAGCCAAAAATTTAGCCTCAACCTGATCAGCTGACACTAGATTACCGGCATTGGCAGAAGCTTGACCTATTTCTATTTGTCTGCGGTACCAGGCATCATAAGCGCTCGCTTCTTGTTGCTGGCGTACAAAGTCGCGCATGAAGTCACGTAGTAGCTGTGCGCCTTTGCGATCGAGCGATTTCGCCGCTGCGGCGAAATCATTTTTTAGAGCATCATCAACCCGAAAGGTAAAAGTAGTTTCGCTCATGGCTATTGCTCCATCATAATGTGTTACAAAGTAAGTATAGTGTAGTACTTAGGTGAATAGAATACTACCAGCAGGATGGTAATTCCATTTGTTTGTGGGTGTTATGCCCACATCAAGACGAAACGGAGGCTTGATGAATAGTAAGGAGTTAATATAACGACTTGAAGCTGATGGATGGGAGATAACAAGGGTGAAAGGAAGCCATGTTACTCTGACAAAAGAAGGAGTAGCGTGACATCATCACTATACCCCACCCCAGAAAAGATTCTTCAAAAGGGATTATCCGGCAAGCTCAGGAAATTTCAGGACTCAAACTGTTGTAACTCAGGGAGCGGCGTTAGCCGCCCCCTTACAGCGCTACTCATCATATGTTAGCGAATGAGGTGCAAATGATTTATCCCATATTCGTTTTTAAAAATGACAGCGGTATTGATGGCTACTTTCCCGATGTGACTGGGTGTTTTTTCGCAAGGGATACCCTTGAAGAGGCTGTTCGAGATGCTGAGTCCGCCTTTGGTGCTCACATGGAGGTATTAACTGAGCGCGGTGAACATGTGCCAGCACCTGCGGACCCCACCTCTTATTTAGGTGATGAACGATTAATCCAGGATTCTGGCTATCTTGCATTTGTAGAAATCGACCCAAGTAAGTACGAAACCAAGGCGGTTAAATTCAATTTAGCAATGCCTGGTAATCTCATTACCGCGATTGATCGCTACATTGAGAAAAATGGGCGATATAAAAACCGCTCTGCGTTTCTCGCTGAGTTAGCAAGAAAAGAAATTGCTCACAAGTGATATTAGGCCACTGCGGTGGCCTTTCTTAATACAGGGTGGGATTCTACTTTGCACAAAAAAACTAATAGACGGATGTTGATAATCTTACAGACGCGCCAGTATTCGCCAGAAATGCAAGAGAGGGCTACGCTAACGGTGATTTGATTGATATTCCTCCCGGGAGATTCGTATCAGTCCGTGTGCAAATGCCTGGCGCTGACGCTGAGAAGTTATCGACTTAACTCCTCTGTTGCCCGTTGCCGCTGATTCTAAATTGAGTCAGTTGGCATCTGGACACGAACATCTAAACGACAATGCTCGGGAATATCACAAGGTTCTCCGTCTTCGTAAAATACTCGGTCCCCGTTGTCATCAATAGACTTGAGTCGCCAGTTCTGGAATCTTTCAGGTAAATGCGAGTGCTGACGATGGAAGGTTTCAATAATGATAGAGCCGTCACATTGAACTCGGTCATCGACGAAAATCAGCTCTAACCCGTTGTTATCCTTTGGTGCTGAGATACCACCATGTACGCCCCATCCCTTATCTACGTTGTAACCTTCATTCCGCACCTAATTCAGGAATAAACCGCTTTATATTGTACGCCTAATAAACTCAAAAGCTCATGGTGGTAAGATTGCATTCCTGTCACCATTTTATGTTCTTGAAATTCAAAGGTGCTGATCCCTTCAAAGGCCAGAAACACCCAACGCGCGGTGGGGGATTGTGTCGGTTTGTTCTTCATATCGGGGAAAAACGGCACACTTTGTTTCAATTCATGGCGAATTTTATGTTCCAGCGCCGCATAAACCATGAGACAACATGTCATCACCATTAACAGCGCTTCTATCCGCTCTGGTTTTTTCAGGAAAATGGCAGACGTCAGGAATTCCGGACTTTTCAGGAAGCGAAAACCCCGCTCCACCTTTTGTTGTGCCTTATAATTAGCCAGCAACGCCGCCATATCAAGCCATCCTTCATCCCGTTCATTGGTCGCTAAAATAAACCTCCCAACCCGCGATCTGGCCTGCTTCACATTGTCTAACCGGGTATAAACCTGACCGGCTAATTGATAATGCACCGATTTGGGGTGTTGATGCCTGCCGGGTTTCCCGCGCCCCGCATACGCGGTAATCACCTGAATTTCCGGCGAGGCGATGCCGATAAACTGGCATTGAGACTCAAAATCATGCAGTGCCTGTAAGGCATCTTCCCGGCAGGCAAAGGATTTTTTGCCCAGTTTATCGAACTGTTTAGACTCGTTTTCTGTTTCCCTGAGTGTGTTTTTCCGGAAAGTCTGGTTTTCACGTTTTTCTGCCGCCGTACTGTTCACCAGTAACCAACGCTGAGGAACGCCGCCATACGATGACGTCACCCAGCAGCCTGAATAGCCCTCACTGATGGGGCTGAATTGCTCCGCTGTCACGTTCAGGAGAGACTGTTTAGCTTCCTTGATCGTCAAGGGAACACGCGTAATAAATCGTTGTTTTTGCTGATGAAGCGAAGTGATCGCGGCTTCAGTATAAAGTGCGGCATCGGCCACAAAGTAGCGGCTGTTTTGTGCCGCTTTCAGACATTGAATATGGGTTTTGATCGTCTGGGCAAAGGCTTTGGCATCATTCGTATTCCCGCTCATGGCCTGCATGTAGACAGGGATACCTGCCTGATTTTCGCAAATCAGTTCAAGGACAACCTGGTTCAGTTCGGGCCGGTGATCCCGGCTATAACCCGGCACCAACGCAATGCGTTTTGTGTCATCTCCCAACGCGCTGTCATAGTCACCATCGACATGAAAACTCGTGATATCCAAATGAACGGAATCGGGATTCAGCCCCAATTTATCAACCACTTGCTCAGCAAGCACCTGATAAACTTCCGACACCCCCGCTTCATATAAGGCATCCAGTGTACGGCCGAGCACATCATCATTAAGGTGTTCAGCTTCAATGTCAGTGCCAATTAAACGCGCAATCGGCTTATGTTGAAAAAAGCCAGAAAACATGTGCAATGTCCGGCTGTGAAACCCCAGCCCGTTAAGGATCATCGCCAGAAAAGCGTCGCCGTGAGAGACGGTATGCGATGAATATTTTGGGATAATGGCATCAATCATGCGGGGTAAACCGGCTTCATGACAAAAAGCGGCGATAAGGCCAAGATGATCGAGACGTTTAATGGCAGGTACGGGTGTGGGCATATTCGCTTTCCGGTAAATAAAAGTAATAGATCAAAATTGGCGATTACCGTCAACCCCACTGATATCATCAATACAAAAAACTTGTGTAAGATCACACTATTTTTAAATCAGAAATACGGTGCGGAATGACGGTTGTAACCGGAAATATTTGATATACGATATATGCCTATCCCTTCTTTTGTAATTTCTG
>NZ_JAJAFX010000086.1:0-10808 GCF_025384845.1 Photorhabdus temperata
TTTTGCACTATTTCCAGTAGTGCGACCCGTTTATGCGTCAGAATTTCATCGTCGGGGATTACCGTCACATCGACCAGCGGGAAGGGACCGGAATAAATTTCCTTCGCCAGAGCCGGATCATCAAAGCAGTCGAGCCAATTGGTACTCCAGGGATACGGCTGTATTTTCCCGTGATAAAACAATACCGGAATGACCAGCGGCAATTTTTCATGTCCCTGCTCCAGATGCCGCTGCATGGCTGAAATACCGTAGCGCATAAGTCGAAATGCCATCATTTTGTCCGGGGAACTCTGGTGTTCGATCACGCAATACACGTAACCGTCACCCTGCGCCGTTTTCAATGAATACAAAATGTCGGAATAATGCGCCCGCAGATTGTCTTCAATAAACGATCCTGATTCCAACCGCAATGTATCCAGATCACAAACCGCCCGTAATTTAGCAGGCAAATGAATCTCCAGGAAGTCTCTGGCCGTATCGATATGACTTAAAAATTTTTTAAAAACAGAATCATGTGGCGTTGGGGTGTTTTTTCTTTTCATCGGTGAATGGTAGCACATTTTCTTTTATATTGAAGGAATATTAAGCAAGAAACCGAGCGAATTGGAGTGTCTTGAGTTTTCTTTGACAAAAACATTGATCGTATCTCAGATACTTTCATTTCCTTCTTAAGCGAAGTTCAGGTTAATTAGGTAAAGTTTAAACTCTGAAAAAAGCTTGGAAAGATAACGACATAAATTTATTTTAGCGTTAAATCACATTTAAGGTATAAAAAAAGCATGATTTAAATCAAACCCTAAGCAATACTATTTAACAGGCTAAAATAGTGTAAAACAAGTTTAAATGGGCGTATTTAATGTATCGCAGTGTTGTATAACAAATTCAATACAATAATGCTGTAAGTCATCCAGCTCGTATTCGGTTAATGCGGATTTTGTTATTCCTATTTTTCATGAATGATTATTTAACTGGTTTATGAAAGAGTTTATTCACCGGTTGAAAACGTTATTAAAGTCGGTTCCTTTTGGAAAATAGATTGTCTGATTAACCAATTCATGTTTTTATTTATCCTTTTCTACGGGGTATATAAAGCATTAATAAAGCCGATTATTTTTTCATTTTCACTGATGGATTTATGATAGGCAGGTTTTAAACTGTTATTAAAAACCATTTTTTAACCTCTGGTTTTAATTTGTATAATAAGGTTTTAGTCATTTTTTTACTGCTTTTATTAAGTTTAATCATCATGGTATATTGTGTTTTACGTTTAATCAATGTTAATTATACTCGCTTTATCTTTACTGACGCTGTTTTACTGACAATTATGAACAATTTTTATAAGTCTTTTATCTTCGTAAATCAATCCGTAAATATCTTGGTAGTATAAAGACACCCATTTATTTTTCCGAATAATATCTTTTTTTGCTGATTTATTTTCAATTTTCAGTTAATGGTTAAATAAGATTCTAAAATAGCGCTACATCTTATACCACTCATAATTATATATAACAATGGGTTGAATAAGGCCATGTGTAGCAGAATTATGAAACGTTATTTAAATGTAACATAAGCGGAAAATAGCATCGTCGATGAATACATTAAACATAACAGGGAATAAGCCGTTTTTAGTGACTCTTTACCTTTTCAAAATCTGGTATTAATGAACATCTGTTTTTTTACCCTTAGCTAACTAATCACCGAAAAAAGCGGCTTACCGATCGCTAAAAAAGAGAAAACAAGTAAAAAGAGAAATTGCATCATGTTAAAAAGATGATAAATCTGTAAAACGATTCTCATTCCGAGGATTGCAGTAATATTACTCAATCTCGTCTTTTGTCGATTCTATTTCTCAATGGATTCCAAATAGGATGTATCCAGTCAATCAGTTATAACGGCACCTGTTCTATATCGAATGGTTTTACTACCTGAGTTTTCATTAAGTTGTTGAATGTTTTATCCGGTGTTATTGCAGCTAATTCAGCGGCCAAAGCATGGATTTAACCGAAAAGATGATCAGTTAATTATTGAACTTGCGTGTCAGCTCTAAAAGTTAATAAAAATAATTCCCCTCCGATCGTATGATCGGGGGGATTGACTTTATTTTGGAATTTTTGCCAGTAGCTCATTAACCTTATCCGCATCTTCTGGATGAAGCTCGAGATACTTTTTACAGGCTAATCTGACACAGTGATAACAGGTTTCTTCACTAACTGTTATCGTATCCTCATCAGTTGGCGGATAACCAACAGTAAACTGAACACCTTCAAAATGTTCATCTTCATCATAACTATTCATGTCAGGGAAAAATAACCACGGATACTCTTATATTATTAATGAAATATGGGCTGAGTGCATTCATGAAAAAATACCGTTACCTCAGCATAAGCCCGTCTCTGCTTCATCAATGTGCGAAGCCAGAATGAAATTACCTGATGATGCAATAAAAACCATAAACAAAAATATCGTTTCTGTATGGGAAGATAATACCCATCCCGAAACATGGAAAGGACATCGACTGTTTGCTATAGATGGCTCAAAATTAAACATTCCCAGAGGGTTGCTGGAAAATGGATATAAAACACCCAAAAACACATCACGACATTATCCCTATGCAATGATGAGTTGTCTCTATGATGTATTGAATTCGATCATATATGACGTTGATTTTGTTAACCATAACAATGAGAGGGCTTGTGCCGAAAAGCATCTCCAGTGTTTGGATAGCAATGCTGTCGTGATCTTCGATCGGGGATATTTTAGCTATTACTTGTTATAATAAGTAATGCAAAACAATCTGAATGCCGTATTCAGAGTACAGGAGGGAAACAGGAATAAGACTATTAGAGATTTTTCTGACAGTAATTCAGATGATCTTATTGTTAGTTATACGCCATCGGAAGCGGTAAAGTCAGATCTTAGAAAGAGAAGCCTTCTTTCAGAATTCCCATGCTTAACGTTAAGACTAATAAAGCATATTGACCGAAATGGTGAATATATTCTTGCCACTACTCTTGTTGAACGAGGATATTATGAAGTCGAAGCTTTTCATGATTTATATCACCATCGATGGAATATAGAAGAGTTATATAAATTGTCCAAGTCAATCCTTTGCATTGAGGATTTCCATTCACAGAGTGAGAAAGGCGTAAAACAAGAAATCCAGGCGCATATATTATTACTGAACCTGACAAGGATATCGGAAAATGATATTAATCACAGAGGCAACGATAGCGACTGCATTGATAGCAGAGAAAATAAACAGAAATTGAATTTCAAAAACTGTTTGTTTCTCGTAGTAAGACACTTGTCTTTGCTGATTCAGGGGATAAAAAAACATTTAAAATCATTTTATTGTGCTCTTTCAGAGGGACTTGCCGGAATGACTCACCGGGTGAGGCCTGGGAGGCACTATCCACGAAAATCTATGCGTCCCAGAACCCGATGGAACTCTTTTGATGCCCCAGCAAGAGTTTAACCGAATGCCATTGTCCGGCGTAGAACCCCTATATATATATCCTTTTGGGTGATTAGGATTTAACATGTTGTTTGAATTTGTTTTTTACAATTAAAATATGGCAATGGAGATGTTAATATTATCTTGCTTTAATATTTTCATATTTATTACCTATGCTGGTGCACAGAGAAATTAATGCTATTGGTGGGGTATAATCAAGGCTATATATTAATAACTTATTAATGGGTTTAATATTGTTGAGTTTTGTGCATTTTGCTTTATTTAAGAACTAAAGATAAACTTGATCTAAGGTGTAAAATACAAGATTAATGTGTAATTATATTTTTATAGGAGATATTTTAGCCATGAAATTAGAACAACATGAACGTCCAAGCTCAATTGAAGATTTATCTAATTCAAATTCCGTTCCAATAACGGTATGGGAACCGAATTTATCTCTTGAAAGTCGGTGGATAGATGCAACAACACAGCGAGCTGGCGCGTTGTTTAAGGATTCAGCCTATGGGACTAGCGCTTGGGATATCGTCAGTGTTGGGGGAAGGAAAGCATTCAAGGCACAAGCTTTGTCTAAATCTAGCAGTTATGGTAGTCAATGTTTCGGGATTGCAACAGATACACCTGTTGATGCCAAACATTGCTATTGTGAGCTTGATTTATTTTGTAATCCATATCCTGAAATTACAGTGTGTGTGTTATCCAAGAAAACGAGTGTAAGCGGTACATATCGAAATATTGGTTACGGCTATATGGCGATTCACTTGACTGGGGGGTATAAAGGTAAGACTCAATGGATGCCATCAAACATTCCACTGGGTACTTCGATTGATACTGCCACGCCTTATGTCATGGTTTGGAATCTTCAGGCTAATTTGATTCAATCAGTTAATTTTGTTGGTAAACAAATAGATGGTATTTATAACGGGCAACCGACATTAGGTCGTACTCCTTCTGGTGTTGCACTGAGTTATGAATGGCCAAAAAATACCTGGTCTCGCTGGCGTATTGGATTACTTGCTGAAAATAACGGCACATTAATAATCGAGTGGTATAACACTGTGGCAGATAAATGGAAGGTAGAACTTTGCCAATATAATATGAACACACTTATGACGGGAAATCTTGCGTCAGGCCAGATTGGGATTATGTATGGTATGTCTTCTGATGCTACCACAGTAGATCAACAAAATTCTCTTTACCGAACACCATTTGATCGAGCCATATTTTTGCAAGATTTTTAAGATAGAATATTGAATCTGGTTATTTAACCATCTTGCATGATATATACAAAGGGGCTTTCTTCTTAGTTCCATATATTGTTGTAATACGAAAAAATGATTTTTATTATAATCTTATTGGTGTTGCTAAATGTGGAGTATAAAAAATTGTGGGGCATTTATGTGGCAAAGCAGCTAAAGAAGCCACTTTAACGTATAAGTATTCATGGGCCATAGTCCGGTTGAGTTGCTCATTTTACCGCTAACTAATTCAAGTGCCCCACAAATTTTTATGCTCTCGTTGCCGAGGGAGACACTGCTATTGAGATAACGGTTTCCCGTTATGATAAGATTTTTATTCGCCGCGATTTTACTCTGGGCATTCACAATCTGATCGCCGTTTAAATACAGGTGATTACCCGCCAGTATTTGCGCTTCCGGGCTGGACCCGGTGACGGTTAAGGTTTTTTGACTGTCATTGACCTGGGGATTGTCTTTAATGTTGACATGGCCGAACCATTTTCCCGCCGGGGGATTGTTCAGATAGGGCTTGATGATGATCAACAGATTAGGATCATCTTTCCAACTGTTGCCAAGCACATTAGCGGTGAATGCTTGTGAATCCGGTTTCTTTTCATGCCACTGGGTGGTGAAAACATCGCGCACGTTATTCAATTTATGCGTGCGGATAACCAAATCCCCCTTTACAGTTTTTATCGTCGCGGATCTATTCTCGACTAACTGACCTTTATTCCCCTGCGCATCTTTCTGTATCCACAGATTATCGTTGGCTTGCAGTAAAGCTTTATCACCGGTATTGCGCACGGTGTCACCGAATACCCGCATATCCCGGCCTGCGGTTACACTGCCTTTATTTTCCAGTGCCGTGTTTGCCAGAGTAATATCTTGTCCCGCTTGCACGGTAATATTGGGGGCAATATAAGTTTCTTTGCCGATAATATTTAAGTCGGTTTTAGCTTTGGTATTGCCTAATTCAATTTTGCCATTAGCGTTTAAGGTGATATCACGCTGGTCACTGGTTAACTCTTTCAAATTAACCCCAACGCCATCTTCAGTGGCAACCAGCCGGATTTTATTGGCATACATGCCGCCCAACGCTTTGGTATCAATGGCTAATTGCGGTTTAGCGCCTTCTCCAGTGAGAGAGTTAACCGTGCCGTCTTTTAAGCTGATGCGGTTGGCGCCCTGCGTCAGTGACAAGGTGTTGGCCTGAATCTTGCCATTTAATTCCGTCGCCCGGCTGATGATATCGACATAATCCGTTGCCTTGCCATCCAGCCCTTTGCCGCCGATGGTGATCTGGCCTTGTTTAACTTCTAACGCTTCCAGCGCACCTTGTTTGTCAAACTGGGGTTTCCCGGTGGTCAGGGTGGCACCGGCAGTATTGATAAAACCACAGCCGTCACAGGTAATGCCGTTGGGGTTGGCAATCATCACATTGGCTTTATTGCCGACAATTTCCAACTGGCCTTGCAGCTCAGAGCGCCCGTTGCCGGTGACTTCATTAATAATCAGTTCCGCTGCTTTGCCTTTCAGGTTCGGGTTGGCGTTAAGTTGCCCGGCCAGCTGTGATTGGGCCGCCTGAGTGGCATTATTGAGCACGGCCCCCTGAGCAGCAACATTGAACTCTTGATAGGTGTTGTGGGATATCCCCGCGTCATTCGGGGTGGCGATATTGACAACCGGGACATTACCCTGATTTTGTACCTGTGTTTGGCTATTATCCGGCGTTATCCCAGCCGCAATAGCGGGATGAAGGGGATAGACGGCGGTCAGGTAAATTAAAAGATAACTCGTGGCCCTGACCACCGGGGTGTTGCGTTGATCCATCGTACTTTCTCTTTTCTTAAGTTAATTTGGCTTTGGTGATAAAACGGTAATCTTTCCATAGAAAATATTGATAATTTGATAGTGACATAAGCAAACTATTCTAATGCGTGATTAATCGTCTGCTTGAATGGATAGTATGAAATGTGATCAAGATCGGGTTGTTTAATCCTGATAATGGGGAATGCGATGTATTAAATGCTAGGAAGTGGCGATAAGGATGGAAATACTCTTTTTTATGTCAATAAAAGTACTTTCAGTTTCTTAATGGTATTACATCCCCAATCCAGCAGGTGTGTGGCATTCTGCTTATGTATTTGGGAATGTTTTTAAATAGGTTGGTCAACAACCTGAGATGGATGAAATATCCGTCTGTTTCTACCCTTTTATAAACCAATCCCAAACACACATTGAAGTTATATTCTATATTTCTACTTGATGACTTGCTGTTACAGATCCATATATCTAACATACTCAGCCAGACCCATTGCATTGCAATTTTTTACCGACAGTTTTGTCTATATAACAGTTTGAATAAATTGATTATTACAATACTGCCCGTTGGAGTTTTAGAAGGAATATTCCATGCGGATATTGATCGTTGAAGACAACATGCTGCTGCGTCATCATTTGACAGTACAGCTTCGTGATACAGGCCATCTGGTTGATGCTGCGGCAAATGCCAAAGAAGCCGATTACTATCTGGCAGAAAGCGAACCAGATATTGCTATTGTTGATCTTGGTTTGCCCGGAGAAGATGGTTTGAGTTTGATCCGTCGCTGGCGCCAGAAAGATGAAAAACTCCCCATTCTTGTTCTGACAGCCCGTGAAAGCTGGCAGGAAAAAGTCACAGTCCTTGATGCCGGGGCCGATGATTATGTCACTAAGCCATTTCATCTTGAAGAAATTATTGCCCGGATGCAGGCACTTCAGCGCCGTAATAATGGATTGGTTTCTCAGGTTATTGAGTTTCCCCCCTTCAGAATTGATCTGTCACGCAAGGAATTAACGGTTTATGGGGAAAATGTCAAACTAACAGCGTTTGAATACCGGATTATTGAAATACTGATGTGCAATAGTGACAAAGTGGTTACTAAAGATGCATTAATGCGCCAGTTATATCCCGATGCTGAACTACGCGAAGGCCATTCCATTGATGTCTTAATCGGTCGGTTAAGAAAGAAAATACAAGATATATGGCCTTATGAAGCTATCGTGACTGTCCGTGGTCAAGGCTATCGATTTGATGTATAAAATTTTGCTGGGTAAAACCGTGCTGAAACACAAAAAGAAACCTTTCTCACTCCGTACCCGGTTTTTAATGGCGACTGCTGCCGTTATTCTGGCTCTGACAATGTCTTACGGTATTGTTGCCATTGTCGGTTATCTGGTCAGTTTTGATAAAACCGCTTATACTCTGCTACGCAGTCAGAGTAACCTGTTTTTTAGTCTTGCCCAGTGGAATAACAATAAACTGGATATTTCAGTCCCTCCCAATTTCACACTGAACAACCCATCACTGGTTCTGATTTATAACAACAAAGGGACGATCCTCTGGCGTCAACGTCATCTCCCGAAAGTAGAGAACTCGATTCCAAGTGAATGGTTGAAGGAAGATGGTTTGTATGATCTGGATACTGACCTGAAAAACAGCCGGGACTTGTTAAAAGACTCGGACAATATGCAAGGACAATTAGGTAAACTTAACGTTCTCGACGAAAATGAAGACAATGAGCTGACCCACTCCGTTTCTGTTAACAAATACAGTGCGACAGATCATCTGCCGGCGTTGACCATTGTCGTCATTGATACTATTCCACAGGATTTACAAAAAACGGTTATGGTGTGGGAATGGTTCGGCTATGTATTGATTGCCAACCTGATTCTGGTCATCCCTTTAATCTGGCTGGCGGCACACTGGAGTTTACGACCGATTAAGTCGCTGATTCATCAGGTCAGTTCGCTGGAGAAAGGTGAACGGGAAAAACTGGATGAAAACCCACCGACCGAGCTGCGGGGATTAGTGCGTAACCTTAATGTGTTGCTCAATAATGAACGCAACCGCTATACAAAATACCGGACAACGCTGGCTGATCTGACACACAGCCTGAAAACCCCACTGGCTGTTTTGCAATCAACCCTGCGTTCTTTACGCAACAGTAAGCAAATGACGATTCAACAGGCCGAACCCATCATGCTTGAGCAAATCAGCCGTATTTCTCAGCAAATAGGCTATTACCTGCATCGGGCCAGTATGCGCAGCGAACACAGTACTATTATGCGGAAAGTCTCTTCCGTTCCTGCTTTATTGGATAGCCTGTGCAGCGCTTTAACAAAAGTCTATCAACGTAAAGGGGTCAGCCTCACGTTAGATGTATCGCCGGAGATCACCTGGCTTGGTGAAAAAAATGATTTTATGGAAGTCATGGGTAATGTGCTGGAAAATGCCTGTAAATATTGCCTTAAATTTGTCGAAATCTCAGTCACTGTTGATCACGATTCGGTGATGATTATTGTCGACGACGACGGCCCAGGCGTTCCAATTGACAAACGGGAAATGATTTTCCAACGGGGCCAACGCGTCGATACCTTACAGCCTGGTCAGGGGCTTGGGTTGTCAATTGCTTCTGAAATTATTGAACAATATACCGGTGATATTAGTATCAGTGACAGCCCACTCGGCGGCGCCAGAATTTGCGTCATATTCCGGTGTCAGCAAATTAATGATGACGATTAAGTAGACTGTTCTCTGCTCTTATACCTCCTTCCACATCGGACGAAGGTTTACGGCTATTTTTGCTAAATATGCCTGCGCAGTCTGATACTCAATTCAACTAATTCGTTATAATATCCTGAAACTCATTTCACACTCAGGATGTCACTATGGACTATCAGTTGAATCTGGACTGGCAGGCGTTTTTGCAAAATCACTGGCAAAAACGCCCTTTACTGATTAAACAAGGCTTCCGTCAATTCATTGATCCACTTACTCCCGATGAGTTGGCAGGTCTGGCTATGGAGAATGAAGTTGACTGCCGTCTAGTCAGCCAGAAAAATGGCCGTTGGGATGTCTCTCATGGTCCATTCGAAAGTTACGATCATTTAGGTGAACAGGATTGGTCACTGCTGGTACAAGCGGTTAATCACTGGCATCATCCTTCCGCGGCATTAATGCAGCCATTCCGCGTGTTATCTGACTGGCGAATGGACGATCTCATGGTTTCCTTCTCTGTTCCCGGTGGGGGTGTTGGCCCACATCTCGACCAATATGATGTGTTTATCATTCAAGGAATGGGTCGCCGTCGTTGGTGCGTTGGAGAAAAGCTCCCCATGAAACAGCGCTGCCCTCATCCCGATCTGTTACAGGTCGATCCATTTAACGCCATTATTGATGAAGAGATGGAACCCGGTGATATTCTCTATATTCCACCCGGGTTTCCGCATGAAGGTTATGCTACTGAAGACTCACTGAATTATTCAGTTGGTTTTCGCGCGCCCAATTCCCGCGAACTGTTCAGTAGTTTTGCCGATTATGTGCTGGCTAATGATTTAGGCAGTTATCGCTATAGCGATCCTGATCTGACTTTCCGCGAAAACCCGGCACTGGTCCAGCAACATGAACTATCCGCATTACACACAATGATGAACGAATTATTGGCACAACCTGAAACTTTCCAACAATGGTTTGGCGAGTTCATCTCTCAGTCCCGGCATGAGCTTGATATTGCCCCACCAGAGCCGCCCTATGAAAATGATGAAATTTATGAATTAATGAAACAAGGTGAAAATCTCCACCGCCTTAACGGACTACGGGTTATAAGAATTGGTGATCAGTGCTTTGTGAATGGTGAATTAATAGATACACCTCATATTAAAGCAGCTGATATTCTTTGCCACTATTATGAGATTAATGCAGAAATGCTGGGTGAAGCGATAGATGATGTGCGTTTTATCAGCCTGCTCACTGCATTGGTAAACAGTGGCTACTGGTACTTTAATGATTAATGTATCATCACAAAAGGTGACCCTTTAAATAATTCTGTGTCACTTCTCACCCAGTTATTACCTCACTGCCTTTTAATCAGATCTTCCGATTAAGAGGCAGTGACTGGCATATTTATCAGCCAGGTCACCTCCACGTAGAAAGGCGGCATAGTGTCCGCTCGCCAAGAATCTTTCTACGGTATTTGGTCACAAACACAAGATGTACATGCAAAAGAAAGGCGGCATGTCGTGAACAATTAATTTTGTATTTTTGCATTGAAGTTAGC
>NZ_JAJAFX010000087.1:0-10169 GCF_025384845.1 Photorhabdus temperata
TGAAGGAATATTAAGCAAGAAACTGAGCGGATTGGGATGTCTTGAATTTTCTTTGACAAAAACGTTGATCGTATCTCAGATACTTTAGTTTCCTTCTTAAGCGAAGTTCAGGTTTATTATGATTATGTATCCAACTCTGGCTGAATGCCATTTTAATTATCGGCGTTCAACGGTGTTTTATAACACCTACTATTGACTTAAATGGACCGGCGTCTCCGGGACATAAATATAAAACGGAATGCCAGAAAATGAATCATCGTATCCATTATCAATAATCACATTTTCCCGTACTTCGGCTCCCTATTTCAGAAACACCCTCTTCAATAACGTTCATACCATCAAAAAGAGCAAAAAAATATTCCAGCTTTATCACGCAGGATAAGGCATTTTCAATTTCATACTTATTATCCTACAAAAGCTATAATTAACCGGCGTGTTATCCCATAATATAATCGATATGACACGACTTAATTGAATGTATTCTCATTCGCATAATCTGATTGATAACCATTCTCTTTTTCACCCATCTAATCAGGCACGATTTATTTATTACTTAGTTAATTGAAAAATAGTATAAATTTAAAGAAATATAACCGATCTCTATTGTGCTGAATGACCCTAATGATAACAAAACAGACAAGTCGCTATCACTTCATAAAAATAAATACAATATTTTTATCAATAAAATTCCATGTTGTTTAGGTTAGGTTTATATATTGTATTTTTTTATGTTGCAGAGAGGTTTTTATGACCAATAAATCTTGTGCAAAAAATGCGGTAGGATAAAAAATGTCTTGATTTTAGATAAAACTGTTTACAGAATCGCCCTGGTTAGGAAATGATCTGCTCGGTAAATGTGTTTATTTATTGCGGTGGATCTTGTCGGTGTTCTCTTATTTACTGCCCGGTTAACTGCCTGCTCTGAAATATCTGAATCCGTTCTTTGTTCCTGAAATTTATCGGGCATGACCCTCATGTCATTCATCCTGTTTTTATTGTTTAAGGAGTTGCTTGTGACCCAGAGTTTTCAAAACGAAATCCCTAAGGCGCGTATTAATATCAAATTAGATTTGCACACCGGCGGTGCGCAGAAAAAAGTTGAGTTGCCGCTGAAATTATTAGTGATGGGCGATTACAGTCATGGGCAGGAACAGCGCCCACTCTCGGAAAGAGAAAAAGTGTCTATTAACAAAAACAATTTTGACAACGTGATGGCTGAATTCAGCCCCGCGCTTAACCTGACGGTTCAAAATACTCTGGCTGAAAATGGCAGCGAAGAAAATATCGCCCTCACTTTCCAGCAAATAAAGGATTTCGATCCTGAACAAGTGGCCCGCCAAATTCCCCAACTACGGGCGTTACTTTCTATGCGTAATTTATTGCGCGATCTGAGATCCAACCTGCTTGACAACGCTACCTTTCGCCGGGAGCTGGAGCACATTCTCCAGGATGACACGTTGAACGATCAATTGCGGGCTGAACTGGCTGCGCTGGCACCGAAAGCCATCTGATGATGGCGGTATTTTAGTCAGGAGAGATGTGATGACTGTACAAGAACAAGCCGCTTCTGCTGCGGCAACCACAACCTACGCCGAAGGCAGTGTTTATCAATCATTGTTTGAAAAAATCCATTTACAGCCGGTCGAACGACTGAGTGATATCGAACGCTTTCAGTGCAGTGATGCGCTGGCTGATGTCACAGCGGATGAACGGGTGACCGCGGCGGTCAGCGTTTTTCTCAATCTGTTGAAAGCCTCCGCGCGAAAAGTCGAACGGCTGGATAAAGCCTTGCTGGATAACCACATCGGCGAGCTGGACCACCAAATCAGCCGTCAGTTGGATGTGGTGATGCATCATCCAGAATTCCAACAAATCGAATCCGCCTGGCGTGGTCTGAAATTTTTGGTTGACCGGACGGATTTTCGTCAAAACGTCAGCATTGACGTATTGGATGTCACTAAAGACGACTTACGGCAGGATTTTGACGATGCGCCGGAAATCGTCCAAAGCGGCTTTTATCTCCACACTTACACGCAGGAATACGATACGCCGGGCGGGGAACCTATCGGCTCGGTGATTGCCAATTACGAATTTGATGCCGGCTCGCAGGATATTGCCTTGTTGCGTAATATCGCCAAAGTATCAGCCGCGGCGCATATGCCCTTTATTGGCGCGGTCGGACCGGCCTTTTTTGGTAAAAAAACCATGGAAGAGGTCGCGGCGATTAAAGACATCGGTAGCTACTTTGACCGCGCTGAATACATCAAGTGGCAGGCGTTCCGCGACAGCGACGATGCCCGCTATATCGGCCTGACGATGCCGCGTGTGTTGGGGCGTCTACCCTACGGCCCGGATACCGTGCCGGTACGCACGTTTAACTATGTCGAAGAGGTCGCCGGGCCGGATCACAATAAATATTTGTGGACCAACGCCGCGTTTGCGTTTGCCGCCAACATGGTCAGGAGCTTTGTCAGCAATGGCTGGTGTGTGCAGATCCGCGGGCCGAAGGCGGGGGGCGCGGTCACGGATTTACCGATCCATCTCTACGATCTGGGGACCGGTAATCAGGTCAAAATCCCGTCAGAAGTGATGATCCCGGAAACCCGCGAGTTTGAATTTGCCAATCTGGGGTTTATACCGCTCTCGTACTACAAAAACCGCGATTATGCCTGCTTCTTTTCGGCCAATTCCACGCAAAAACCGGCGTTGTACGACACGAATGAAGCCACGGCCAACAGCCGTATCAATGCGCGTCTGCCCTATATCTTTCTGCTGTCACGGATTTCCCACTATTTGAAGTTAATCCAGCGGGAGAACATCGGCACCACCAAGGACAGGCGTCTGCTCGAAATTGAGTTGAACAACTGGATCAACACACTGGTCACGGAGATGACCGATCCGTCAGACGATGTGCAGGCGTCTCATCCGCTGCGTGAAGCGCAGATCATTGTTGAAGATATTGACGACAACCCCGGTTTCTTCCGGGTCCGGTTATACGCCGTGCCCCATTTTCAGGTGGAAGGGCTCGACGTCAATCTGTCTCTGGTTTCCCAGATGCCGAAAGCCAGGGGGTAACAACATGAAAATTGATCGTCCGCTCTGGGTGACGGGGACCATCCTGTCGCCCCAACAGTTTCAGCAACAGGCCCGTTGGGAGGCGTATACCCGTGAATGCGTTGCCCGACTTGGGGGGCTGCATCCCTGGGGCGTGCTGACCGCGGTGTTTGACAAAGCGATGCTGGCGTTGGGGCAGTTGAAAGCCGATCACCTGTGTGTGCGCTTTGCTGACGGATCGCTGATTGATACCGATCAGGCGGATCGCTTACCCCCGGTGCTGGAACTGGCGACGGTGCTGTCGGCGGAGACGCAACAGGCCACGGTCTTGCTGGCGTTGCCGCACCTGTATGCCAATGGCGGTAATTGCCTTAAACCCGATGAACAGGCTGACCGCCCGGTGCGTTACCGACAAGAGTGGGTGCCGGTACAGGATGAATTCAGTGACCGCTGTGAATCCATGGCAGTGGCCCGTTATGCCGTCTCGCTGCGCGTTGACGGGATGGAAAACAGCCAGTATCTCACCTGTCCCGTTGCCCGTCTGGTGCGTGACACCCAGGGAAACTGGGCCTTTGATGAACAGTTTATCCCGCCGTTACTGCGGTTGAGTGCGAATGCCGGGCTGATGGATCGGCTCGATCGGTTGCTGACGCAGTTGCGGGCCAAACAGGCTCGGTTGATGGGGATGCGCCGTGAGAGTAACGAGCGGATGGCGGATTTTGCCGTCGCGGACGTCTCGTTGTTTTGGCTGCTCAATGCGCTGAACAGCTATGAGCCGGTACTGCGTGATTTTCGGGCGCACGCAGAGGTACACCCGGCGCTGTTTTATCGTGAGGCGATCGGGCTGGCGGGCAGTTTGCTGACGTTTTCCCTGGACCATGACGCGGGGGGGATCCCGCGTTATCAGCACGATAACCTGACGGCGGTGTTACCGCCGCTGTTTGACTTGCTCAGTGAGTTACTGGAAATCAGCCTACCGTCGCGGATGGTCGCCATTGAGCTGACAAAATCGGCACAGCAATGGACAGGAACGCTCCACGATACCCGCTTACGTGAAGCAGCAGATTTTTATCTTTCTGTCCGTTCCTCAGTTCCCACACACCAGTTGCAAACCCGGTTTCCGCTGTTGTGTAAAGCCGGGGCGCCGGATGAGGTTAACCAGATGATTAACCGGGCGCTGACCGGGATCCCGCTGGTGGCGCTGAACCAGGTCCCGGCGGCGGTCCCATTGCGGCTGGAGAACCAATATTTCGCCCTTGACCTGACCCATCCGTCCGCGAAAGCCATGCTGGAGGCAGGTACTTGTGCCTTCTACGTGCCCAGTGTGCTGGACGGTATTCAACTTGAACTGTTTGCGGTCTTGAGAACATGAATCGATCACACTTACTCACTAAAAAATCGCAACTGGATATTGATGCCCTGTTGCAAAACAGCTACTTGCTGGTCACCGAACTGTGCCAGGGCGTGCCGGTGGATCAGGGGAGCATGGTATGGCAACACTGTATCGACGAGATAGAACAAACGCAGGGGGCGCTGTCTGCTGCCGGCGTCAGTGACGCCGCAAAGGTGCACATCCGTTATGCTTTATGTGCGCTGTTGGATGAAACCGTCTTAAAACGGGCACCGGACGAGGGCTATGCAGCCTGGCGTGTGACCTCGTTGCAGACCCATTTCTTTGATTCTGCGGCGGCGGGTGACCAGTTGTTTGCACGGATGAACGCAGTGCTGAATGAACCGGCCCCGGATCTGGCGGTCCTGACCTGTTTTCACCGGGTGTTGCTGCTGGGATTCCAGGGGGATTACCGGGAGGACACGTCATTGATACGTGAACAACTGATAACCCGCTTAAGTCAACACATCTTACCTTTCGACAGTTTTCAGCCTTCGCCTGTGCCGGTCAGGACCTTACCGTCCTGTGCCTGGATGAGCGCCATTGGCGGTCCGCTGATCATGACAATAATCGTGCTGACCGGTGTCTGGTGGGGGTTGGGCCGGTATCTGATCACGCTGCTGCCGGGGTGGGCGCAATGAGTGTGATGTTGCGACGGGCGCTATGGGGATGGGCAGCCGGGTTAGCACTGCTGCTCTGCCTGGTCTGGTTTCCCTTATCGCCGGTGGGCCGATGGGCTGGTGGAGCAGTTGTCCTGCTCTTCACGCTGGTCGGACTGTTTTATACCGAGCGATCCCGGCGACGGGAACACCTTGACAGCCTGTCGGCAGTGCTGCCACCGGACAGTGATCGTCATCCTGTCGTGCTGGTTTGTGGTCACGCCCAAGACAGCCTGTTTGGTGATGAACGGTGGCGTCAGACGCCGCAGGGCTACTGGTTATGTTTACCATCAGGGACCGCGTTGTCTGATGGCGTGGCAAACCTGCTGGCTGCCCGGCCCGCCTGGGGTGGCCAATTGAGCGTGATGGCCGTCATCAACCCGCAACAGTACCGGGATGAGATGGCCCTGGCGGGTTGGGTACGGGAACTGCGCTGGCAGCTTGCTCAGGTGCGTCGCCGCCAGGGTATCCCGTTACCTTTAGTGCTGACCGGTTACTTAGCCGGGGTGACCCAACGCCCTGATTCACCGTGGTTTGCGTGGCTGGCCGGTCAGAACACCGTCACGGTCTGGCGCAAAGGCGTCTCAGGTCAACTGCTGGCGGACTGGTTAGGCGAGGGCTGCGTGGCGGAACAGACCGCCCGTTTTCAGTGTGGAGTTGAGCTGACCGGCTGGGCTGACTGGATGAAAGCATATGTATTACCGGCTTGTCTGACCCCGGAAAACGGCCTGCCGCCTTGTCCGCCTCAGGCGATGGCGCTGACCTTTGTCCCGGCATTACCGCAGAGGTTAACCGGTCATCTCTGGCAACAGTGGTTGCAGACCAAAACGGCGCTCAACAGCGCCGGTGACCCGGTAAGTTCACCGGATACCGGTACGCCTGTCCTGCCTTTCCCTGACCACATATTGCGCCTGTTACCCATGAGTAAGGTACAGATACCGGTGCAACGGGCATTGGGCAGGGCGTTGGGCTTGTTCCTGCTGGCGGGGATGATCGCGTTGAGTTGTTCGGCCTGGCATAACCGCCAGTTATTGCGTCAGGTGGAGGGGGACTTACTGAACAACCAGTCTATCGTTATGACGGATGAGCACGGCAAGGCGCAAGCGATGGCGGCCCTGAAGGACGATGTTGCCCAGCTTGAGGAATATGACCACGATGGGGTGCCGTGGCGTCTGGGATTGGGGTTATATCAGGGAGAGCGATTACGTCTGCCGTTACAGGCGGCGATTACTGGCTATCACCCTGAACATCAGGAAAAAAAACCGGTGACGCCCCCGGTACCCCAGACGATCAGCCTGAATAGCCTGGCCCTGTTTGATGTGGGACAGGCGACACTGAAACCCGGCTCGACCCCAGTATTAATCAATGCGTTGATCAATATCCGCGCTAAACCGGGCTGGATGATTTTCATCACCGGCCATACCGATGCGACCGGTAATGCCGCGAAAAACCAGGCACTGTCACTGGCGCGGGCCAAAGCCGTCCGTGACTGGCTATTACAGACCGGCGAGCTGTCGCCCGCCTGCTTCGCCGTACAAGGCGACGGAGCGACGCGACCGATCGCGACGAATACCACAGCGGCAGGACGTGCCGCTAATCGCAGAGTTGAAATCCGTCTGATACCGAACGCGGTCGCCTGTCCGCGATCGCAAACGGTGCCGGGCGTTTCAGCAACAACGTCGCCGATACCGGCGACATCATTGACACAACAACAGGAGTAAACTTATGGCGATCCCCGCTTATTTGTGGTTGAAAGATGACGGCGGTGCCGACATCAAAGGCTCTGTAGATGTTCAGGGCCGGGAAGGCAGTATCGAAATTGTGGCGTTGGAACATGCATTGCATATCCCGACGGACAACAACACCGGTAAGCTGACCGGGACCCGCGTGCACGCGCCGCTGGTGTTCACCAAAGAAGTCGATGCGTCAACCCCGTATTTGTATAAAGCGGTCACCTCCGGTCAAACCCTGAAATCGGCTGAAATCAAGTGGTACCAAATTGATGATGCCGGTCAGGAGAAAGTCTATTTCATCACCAAACTGGACAATGTGAAGGTGGTGAAAGTGGCGCCGTTGATGCATGACATCAAAGATCCGGCCAAAGAAAAGCACAACCATTTGGAACAGATTGAGTTCCGCTACGAAAAAATCACCTGGACTTACCAGGACGGCAACATCATTCACTCTGATTCCTGGAGTGAACGTTCGACCGCGTAACGTAAAGGGCGGACGGGGTTAACCCGTCTGCCCTTTTTTTCTTTTTTCACATGATAGCGGGCGCCATAGGCCCCGCGATGAAAATCCTTAAAAACAAACAAATCATGACCTTATGGGCTTCGGTATACGGCTATGGGCGGTAGCGTACCCGAAGCAACAGAGGAACAGGATGGAGAAAACTGTCATGGAAAATCCGTCAGCCATTTTACTGAGCCGGTTAAACCCCTATTGCGTACAGGCGCTGGATGCCGCGGCTGTACTTTGCCGGACACGGGCACAGGATGAAATTACCGTAGAACATTGGTTGCTCAAGCTGCTTGAAATGGGGGAAGGCGATATTACCGTCATTGCCCGGCATTATCAGTGGGATATGAATACGTTGTGGCAGACACTCCTAGCTACGCTGGATCGCCTGCCATACAACATCAATCATCAACGCCCGCGGTTGTCAGACCGTCTGTGGCGTTTATTACAGGTCGCCTGGGAAGTGGCTTCTCAGGAGGCGGGCAATGAATTTATTCGCTCGGTGCATCTTTTGCAAGCACTGCGCGGTCAGCCGGACTGGTTGCATGTGCATGATGCCTGGCCGTTACTGAGCTTGAGCGTGACACAATTGCAACGTCTGCGCCCGTTGTTGGATCGCCACTCAGACGAGTGTCCGGAGAAACAGGTGACGGCGCGTTTGACTGAGGCAGGATCGGTTGTTGACCGGGCGGAGACCGCCGCAGATAACCCCGAGCTCAATCCTCACGCGTTATCCCCAGCTTTGCAAAACGTGTTGGATAAATTCACGCTGGATATCACGGCCCGCGCCGCTGAAGGCGGCATTGATCCGGTCTTTGGCCGTGATAATGAAATTCGCCAGATGATCGACATCTTATCGCGACGGCGTAAAAACAACCCGATCCTGGTGGGTGAACCGGGCGTGGGGAAAACTGCGTTGGTGGAAGGGTTGGCATTACGCATTGCTGAAGGCCATGTCCCCGACAGCCTGAAAACCGCCAGTATCCGGGCGCTGGATCTGGGCCTGTTGCAGGCGGGCGCGGGGGTGAAAGGCGAATTTGAGCAACGGCTGAAAAACGTGATTGAGGCGGTACAACAGTCCCCCCTCCCCATTGTGTTGTTTATTGATGAAGCTCACACGCTGATTGGAACAGGTAATCAGGCGGGCGGCGCCGATGCGGCTAACCTGCTAAAACCGGCTCTGGCACGGGGCGAATTACGCACCATTGCCGCCACCACCTGGTCGGAATACAAACGCTATTTTGAACGGGATGCGGCACTGGCGCGCCGTTTCCAGCCAGTGAAAGTGGATGAACCGGATGATGAGACGGCTTGCCTGATGCTGCGCGGACTGAAAACGCGTTATGCCCGTCATCATGGCATCCACATTCAGGAAGCGGCGGTCAAAGCCGCTGTCACCTTATCCCGCCGTTACCTGACCGGGCGCCAGCTTCCGGATAAAGCGGTGGATCTGCTCGATACCGCCGGTGCGCGGGTGCGGATGAGTTTGGACACCGTACCGGAGGCATTGACGCAACTCCAGACCCAATTGACCGCACTTGAGATGGAGCAACAGGCGATACGGGAAGATATGGCGTTGGGGCAGGCTCATCACACTGACCGTCTGGCGCAGATTGATGTGCTGCGCAATGCACTGTGCCGGCAACAGCAACAGCGGAATGAGCAGTATCAACAGGAAAAACAGCTCACGCAGCAGTTACTGGCGATACGACAGGACAGCCGCCGGCAGGATGAACTGGCTGTGTTACAACAGCGACTGGAAACCCTGCAACAGGGGCAGCCGTTGCTATCGCCGGATGTGGATGTGCGTACCGTGGCAACAGTGATTGCCGACTGGACGGGCGTCCCGTTAAGCAGCGTATTAAAAGACGAACAAACCGGCCTGCTCCACTTAGAACAGCGTTTGGGCGAACGGGTGATAGGTCAGGAGGCCGCGCTGTGGGCAATCGCCCAACGTTTACGTGCGGCCAAAACCGGTCTGACGCCAGAACAGGGGCCACTGGGGGTTTTCCTGCTGGTTGGACCGAGTGGGGTAGGGAAAACCGAAACGGCGCTGGCCTTAGCGGATAGCTTATTTGGCGGGGCGCGTTCACTGATCACCCTCAACCTGTCGGAATATCAGGAACCGCACACGGTTTCCCAACTGAAAGGTTCACCACCGGGTTATGTCGGATATGGTCAGGGCGGAATACTGACGGAAGCGGTTCGTCAACGTCCTTACAGCGTGGTACTGCTGGATGAAGTGGAAAAAGCCCACCGGGACGTGCTGAATCTGTTCTACCAGGTATTTGATCGCGGTTTTATGCGTGATGGTGAAGGGCGTGAGATCGATTTCCGCCATACCGTGATGGTCATGACGTCGAATCTGGGCAGTGATCAATTGATGGCGCTATTGGCGCAACAGCCTGACGCCCCGAATGCGGTGCTGCATGAGCTGTTACATCCTGTGCTGCGGGATCACTTCCAGCCCGCCCTGCTGGCCCGCTTTCAAACCGTGATTTACCGCCCGTTACCGGCTGAGGCACTCAGACGTATTGTCGACATCAAGCTGGGGCAGGTAACCCGGCGACTCCATACCCATTATGGCCTGACCTGTGTTGTTGAAAGCGCCCTCTGTGACACGCTGGTCAGCGCCTGCCTGCTGCCGGACAGCGGCGCCCGCAATATCGACAGCCTGCTCAACCAGCAAATTTTACCGGTGTTATCACAGGCGCTGCTGGAACGTCTGGCTCATCACCCTAAACCGGCCGGGGTGATATTGGGCGCCGATGAAACCGGCGAGATCACCCTGCTATTTACTGAAACAGAAAAAACGGAGAGCCCGT
>NZ_JAJAFX010000088.1:0-8931 GCF_025384845.1 Photorhabdus temperata
AGTACCGGCTGGAAGCTTTACGTGCCGGCAGCAAATCAGGGCAAGCGGACAGTAACTGTATTCGATTAATGCCGGGCAGGATCTTCACATTAACCCACCACCCGATTGACGCCATGAACGACCGCTGGCAAGTCGTCTCTTCCCAACATAAAGGGCATGTGCCCGCCGTTTTGGGTGATGGCGGAGCCGGCACTACGCTAAATTCACAGACCCAATTTATTCCAGGCCGCAACGACTGGCGTCCCCCCTACCGCTATAAGCCCCTGGCCGACGGCGATGAAGTCGCCACGGTTGTCGGGCCGGGCACGGAAGAAATTTATGTGAATAAAGAGGGGGCGGTTCGCGTTCACTTCCACTGGAACCGTTACGACGCGCCTGACGACCAGGCCTCCTGCTGGGTACGGGTAGCACAAGGCTGGAATGGCAACGGATTTGGCTTTCTGGCCACACCGCGAGTCGGCCAGGAAGTGATTATCGCCTATCTCAACGGCGATATTGACCGCCCCATTATTACCGGATGTACCTATAACGCGCTTAACCGTCCGCCGCTGAATTTACCGGCGGAAAAGACCCGCACCACCTTCAGAACCAAAACCCATAAAGGTCATGGCTTTAACGAATTGCGTTTTGAGGATGAAAACGGCAGCGAGGAAGTGTTTATTCACGCTCAACGGGATATGAAGACGCAGGTTCTCAGGGATAAAACCACACAGATAAACCATGACCAGAAAACAGAAGTCAAACATAACCGCACCACCATTATTAAAAACGATGATGACGAGGCTGTGCAGGGCTTCCAGACACTTGAAGTCAGTCAAAATCAAACGGTGACCATTAAAGGTCAGCAAGCCATTTCAATTGGTAAAAGCCATCAATTTAACGTCACCGATAACCAGCAAATTGCCGTGGGTAAACATATCACTGTGCACTCGGAAAGCGGGCAAATCACTATTGGGAACGCGGGCGGGCAGATAGTCATTGACCCAATGGGAAATATCCGTATCGAAGGTGTCAGTATCACAATGTCTGACCATATCACTGGCAAGAAATCCGCCGATGCGCTGTTTGACTACTCTGCACGCTATACCCTGCGAAGTGAGCAAAGCGGTAAGCCGCTGGTGGATACCCTCTATACCATCACCACCAACAGTGGTCAGGTCCTCTCCGGTAAAACCGACGCGCTAGGCAGAACCGTGACCGTACAGAGTGCGGATGAAGAAAATCTGCAACTGGATTCGCCAGAAGCCCCACCGAAACCGAAGAAAACCTTATACCGGGTCAGTGGTAACACACCGGTAGAATATGTTATGGAGTTTAAGGAGAAATAAGTATGGCAATATCCAACAGCGGCAACCTATGTCCGGCCGTCACCTCAATTAATTGCACAATGGAAATAGGGGTTTTTCCCGCCGATGAAGACCCCTGCTACCTGGCAGAAAAAGCCGAATACGCCCTGCGGCTGCCGGCAATGATTGTCACTAAGCAGGGCGCCATTCGTTTTCTTAATCAAATCATTATGAGTGGGTTGATTAAAGTCGAGGAATACAAACATGATTTCCTGTGGTCCTATAAAGCGGAAGTAGTATTTGCTATCCGAGGGAAAAAGGACGCTCCTCTGCCTATGCTAGCGACCAGTCAAATCTCTAAGCAACGTTATGGTGATAATTTACCGCAATCCAGTAATCCGTTTGCCCGACCTTCTGCCGAAGACGCAGAGAAATTTGGGGTTGTTGGTATTCGGCGTCCCGATATTATTCTGGTTAAAAATGAAGCTCTCCGCTGGCCGGGCAGAAACGCCACTTACTTCGATGGTTCTGTGCACCCCGATAATCTGAAAATGTTGATTGAAGTGAAATTTCCAGGGGATGCACTCAGTAAAGGGCAAGAAAAGGATTATATCCAGATTGCTACCCGTGATCGTTTTGGTGTGATGCGCGTCGACGATAGCCGCACAGAAGAGCAAAAGCAGTATGATGAAACGTGGCGAGAACACTATCAACCCGGTTCACAACACTATAAAAATCCGATACCGCTGGCTCCCCTGCCACCCGGTTCACCTCCTGATAATGCCCCCACACCACCCGAAGAGGGCGTACCGGGGACTATTCCGCAACCGCTGACAAAAAACCTGCCGCTTGTCAGTACCGCCCCCTGGTCTTTTTTACCCAGCTATGAAGACTGGGTCATTCTCGGGCAGGAAGTCGCTGACCTGACAGAACAAGGGTTAGATTACATCCGTAACAGTACTCGTGAACTCCTTGCCCAGTTTGGAGCATGGTTCAATGAAGCCGGTAAGTGGGTATGTGAAGAGATCATTGATCCGGTCACTCATCAGGTCAGCTACGCTTTTTCCTGGGTCAGTGAACAGACGGGGAAAATCGTAACCTGGACTGAGAGTGAGATAAAAGCCCGGTGGCAAACCGTGCAACAGGGCTCAGATATCACCCTGGAAGAGCTCAAAAACATGAGCTGGATGCAAATATTAAAAGCAGTGGGTGAAGGAATGCTGGAAGTGGTTGTGATTATTGCTGGCGTTGCCGCTGTTATCCTTGTCACCCTTGTCGTTGCTGCGGCGCTGATTGCACTGGTGGAAATTTTAGCTGCCGCCGCCGCAGTCAGCGCCGCCGCGTTAGCTGCCGTCCTGGCAATATTGGCGAGTGTCACATTCGCCACCGCCTCATAATTCACGGAGAACATGATGGAAACTGTAGATTACTTTGCCCAACTGAGATCACAACTGACCTCTTTTCTTTTTATCAATGGCGATGAACTAACCGTTTCCCGCCTGGGTCTCTCAATTACCCTGTTTTTTAAACAGGGCTACACACAGGAGAAAAAACAACGCATTCTGGCCTGTTATCGCCGTTTTCGCGAAGAATTTGGCACTCACCTGCGTTTTCATACTCATGAGCTGAAAGGGTTAAAAAAATATTCACCGGAAAATATTGCCAAAGTGGAAGAGGGTATTCTTAATCAGAAAAAGAATCAGCTTTCTAGCTGGGATATTAGTGACGCAAAAAATCTCTATGAAGCCCCCCACTATCTGATGCATTACCTGGATTCCCGAGAAATTGATGGTGATGACAGTAGCTCTTACCTGAGTCTGGTACTGCCCTGGGATTATTTGAAGGAACAAGAGGGCATGGCTCGCTTTATGGCCTGGCTGGATTTTCTGTGTGAACAGCTCGAACCTGACTGGGGAGACTGTGGTTATTGTCTGGTCCTGCCCAGAGATTATCATGATTATTTCCCCTTAGAGTATCAACTGGCCCTACGCTACCCCACCCTGCAAGTCAACTCTACGGTTCATACCACACTGGATGATTATGCCGATTCTATACGGAGCATGAACTGGATCACCCTGCTGTCCAAACGCTTTGTCGGACGGCTAGGCGGAGAATATTGGATACGTAAGACACTGGCACGCTACCCGGATGTGGTGATTAGTCCTTACTCCAATGGTCTGATGATCCGCGCAGGCAAATACCCGGATCTGACACCGCTGCCGGGCAGTGTCCCGGAGAGTTATTTTGCTATTAACCAGCTGATTCGCCCGATACGTTTTGTGCCGGGAGAAGGTGATTCCCTGCACTTTCACGGTGCAGGTCATTTTAATGATACTTCTACACAAGCCTGGTATGCCCGCTATGACCGGGGTCCCCTGCATGTAACCCCGGTGAGAAGCGGCGAACCAATGCTTGTCAGCGGATTCTGGCGCACCGACAGCCAGCCTGACAAACAATATTTCTTTGTTCAGGGCGCGACTGCCTTTGATATTCAGGGCGCAGAGCCGCGGACAACTGTATGGCATCTAATACGGGAAGCAGAAAATAGGAATGAGTAAAGGGTGAGAAGCAAAAAAGAGACGCGGGAAGAAGAAGACGCGCAGGAGTTCCAATTTTTCAGTGAAATCCTCTCCGGTCTGCTCGGCAACCTGCAATCTTCCCGCCCCGGCCAACAGGTTTTGGCAAAACTTGCCGCCAAAGAGTCGGACAGCAACGGGGATGGCAACTTCTGGCGCACCATTACCGGCAGTGTTATCACCGTACTGAATAACGACAAAGTCAAATCACCGATGCTTAAGAGCCAGTTTATTCGCGGAGTCGATAATATTCTGCTGGGCATGGGGACATTTTTGGCAACCGTCTGTGTTGATCCTGGTCAGGCGATTCATCAGGGGGCAAATTACGTCCGGCAACTTCCCCAGAAAGCCATTGACCGGATAACCCAACAATTTGTTCCCGCCCTGTTATCTACGTTGGGCGTGGTGATTGAACCGGATGGCCGGGTGGCGCTCAGTGAACAGAGTTATCAGGAAGTGCTTAAACGGCTGGAATCGAAAACAAATCGTCACCTGCCAGATCCAGCGGTACAGACACAGGCTATTGGGGAGCGAATAATTAACTGGAGCAAACGTCTAGGATCACTCGGCGACAAACCGGTGATAACCTTGCCGGAAGTTAAGACCCTTGCAGACTCGCCAGTTCAGCTTTTTACCTTAGACGGGGCCGGTAAACCGTCCATTGGTTTACTGTTTGACTCCTCACTGACCGGCGTCAGCCTGTTTCTGAATGCTCTCACCCTGGCGGATGTGGCTATGCAGACAGAATATGCCCGCAACAACCCGTTACAGCCCGGACCGTCCTATATGAGCCTGCTGCGCTTTAGTACCGCGGTGATTGGTATGAGTGCCGATTTGACCTCTATTGGTTCGACGCTGGCAAGTAAAGTGAATTCCCCGATAGTCAAAGCGCTGATGAACGGCATAAAAGTGCCTGCTGTCAATACGGCTATGGTCAGTCAATTCTCCCGTGTTGCCGGTAGCGTGGCAGGCTATTTAGGGGCACTGGTCTCCTTCTATGATGCCAGTAATGCGTTCAACGTGGGTAATAGCGTAGAAGCTTATAGTGATATCGCTATCGGAACAGGCACCATTATCCTAACAACGGTAGGATTAGTCTTCTTTACCGCCGGCTCGGTCATGACAGCAGGACTGCTGGCATGGCTGGCTGTGGGAGCCAGTTTGCTTGTCGGTGGCAGTATTATACAGGCCAGCAGCGCCTGGTCAGATTTGGAGAAAGTGCTGAATAACTGTTTTTGGGGGGCTGGAAAGAAATATGCTTTCTGGCAGGTAGACTCTAGACCCACTATCACAGCACAATTAAACAAAGCAAGAGAAATGGATAATGACACACAAAATTATTTTGTTATCGAAAACCAAGAGTTTTTAAATCTCTTTATTCAGCCACAACTGAAAATACATCAGGAGTTTGGTGTCACGACCTATTGTTTTACCCTGCCAGCTTTTCAGATGGGTCTCTCAGATATTCGCGGGATATTTGTGACTCCATTCAGAACTCCCTACTACTGGGAAGGAAAAATCGATTATATTGAAATTAACCGCCGCAAATATATCCCTGATACCTTCCGTAGTACCAAATTCAGGGAAGCTAAAGAGCGGGCCAAATTGACCCTGAATGGCAATACGGCAACGCTGGAAATAGTCATCTCAGAAACTATGGGCGTTTATTCCCGCAATAGTGAACTGTACTGGTACTACGAGCAATCAGAAAATGTCATTGCCCCTTTACGCTATCTCCAGGGAGAAAAACCCACATCAGAAAATACCATTAAGGGCAGTCTTGACGGGGAGCGCACACTATGAAGCAACGATTAAAAAACTTACTCAAAAAATGGTTTCCCACTATTCATCCGCTACCAGCCAAACGCCTGACCCGCTGGGAAAAAGAACTTCTGACGGCACCACCGGATATTAAGGATACAGAAACCATTAAGCATGTGGAAATACTGGATCGCCTTAATGATAAGGAGTGTTGGGTCAGAAATCCCCAGCATCGTTATCGGAGTATTGTTTTAATCCCAGTAACTCTGGGGATTATTAGTAGTCTGGTATTAAACGTTAACGACTTTATGGAATCGAGAAAAAAAAATGAAGCATGGATTCATAGTTGGGTAAACTTAGCGAAAAAAAAATATGGAGAAGAATTTTATCTACGCACTGACTTGCCCGATTACATGGAAGATGCCCGTTATATTGGTAATGATAGAAAAATTTCCCTAAGAAAATATTTACATTACCGTTATAACTATTTTGAATATAGCGACTATTATTTAAAAGTCGATATAGGTTTCCTACTGCTTTATCTGCTAATTATTCCACCTTTTGTTTATTGTGTATTTTTCTGGCAGAGACAGGCACCATTAATTATCGATCGTGAACGGCAGATCTTTTACACCTGGTATAAAGGCAAAGCCTATGCCGCCCGTTATCCACAATTAGGCATGCTCGAAAAAACCAATATTCTGTATCTCAAAGTCTACGGACTGGATGAAAATAATAACCTTATTGAGCGTGTCTTTATCCCTAACGTCAGCAGCTATACTTTTGCCTTCTTAAGCAGTGGCAATGATAAAGCGCTGGCAGTCGCCTTTATGGTGAAATTCCTATTAAACGGCAAAGAAGCGGTCAGTAAAGTGGATTATAAACGCCGTGGGCCGCTTATCTGGTGGAGCAAAGATAAAAGACCTGCGGATTTAGATGCACAAATTCCATTGATTTTGGCAGAATTGGATCGCTTAGGTCCCCCTGATGAAGATCTTTCTGAATGAAAGCAGCATTAAAAAACTTACTCAAAAAATGGTTTCCAACTATTCATCCACTGCCAGCCAAACGGCTGGCACGCTGGGAAAAAGAACTTCTGGCGGCACCACCAGATATTAAGGATGCAGAAACAATTAAACATGTGGAAATACTAGATCGCCTTAATGATAAAGAATGCTGGGTTAGAAACCCTCAGCGCCGCCTAAGGGGTATTAACTTGATCCCTGTAACTCTAGGATTAATTACCAGCCTGGTATTAACAGTGAATGATTTTATAAAAGAACGAAAGAGTAATGAATCAGAAATTTATCATTGGGTTGATGTAGCCAAAAAAGAGTATGGTGAGAAGTTTTATCTACGTAATGACTTACCTGACTATTTGAATGGTATGAACTATATTGGTGACGATAAAAATCTCTCACTAAGAAAATACCTGCATTACCGTTATAATTATTATACATATAGCGACTATCTCCTTAAAGTCGATCTAGGTTTCCTACTGCTCTATCTGCTAATTATTCCACCTTTTTTTTATTGTGTATTTTTCTGGCAGAGACAGGCACCATTAATTATCGATCGCGAACGGCAGATTTTTTACACCTGGTATAAAGGTAAAGCCTATGTTGCCCGTTATCCACAAGTAGGTATGGCAGAAAAAACTAATATTCTGTTCCTCAAAGTCTACGGTCTGGACGAAAACAATAACCTTATCGGGCGTGGTTTTATCCCTAACGTCAGCAGCTATACTTTTGCCTTCTTAAGCAGTGGCAATGATAAAGCGCTGGCGGTGGCCTTTATGGTGAAATTCTTATTAAACGGCAAAGAAGCGGTCAGTAAAGTGGATTATAAACGCCGTGGGCCACTTATCTGGTGGAGCAAAGATAAAAGACCCGCTGATTTAGACGCCCAAATTCCGTTGATTTTGGCAGAACTGGATCGCTTAGGTCCCCCAGATGAAGATCCTTCCGAATGAAAGCAGCATTAAAAAGCTTACTCAAAAAGTGGTTTCCCACTATTCATCCACTGCCAGCTAAACGGCTGGCACGCTGGGAAAAAGAGCTTCTGACAGCGCCACCGGATATTAAGGATTCAGAAACCATTAAGCACGTGGAAATACTGGACTACCTTAATGACAAGGAATGCCATATCCGAAATCCTCAACGCCGTTTCCGTAGTATCACCTTAATTCCAGTAACTCTGGGAATTATCAGTAGCTTAATATTGAACGTTAACGATTTTATTGAAACATGGCGGGCAGCGGAAAAAAATCTGCTTTGGTCTGTTAACGATGCAAAAAAAGATTATGGCGAAGAATTTTATTTAAACCCTGCTCTACCAGATTTTCTTAAAAAATATGAATATATTGCTCATGATGAAAAAATTTCACTAAGAAAATACTTGTATTGTCGCTATAACTTTTACCCAAGTAGCTCTCGGCTGCTCATAATTGATATAAGCTTCCTGCTGCTCTATCTACTGATTATCCCACCTTTTGTTTATTGTGTATTTTTCTGGCAGAGACAGACACCGTTAATTATCGACCGTGAACGACAGATTTTTTACACCTGGTATAAAGGCAAAGCCTATGCCGCCCGTTATCCACAATTAGGCATGTTGGAAAAAACCAATATTCTGTATCTCAAAGTCTACGGACTGGATGAAAACAATAACCTTATCGAGCGTGTCTTTATCCCTAACGTCAGCAGCTATACTTTTGCCTTCTTAAGTAGTGGTAATGACAAAGCGCTGGCAGTGGCCTTTATGGTGAAATTCTTATTAAACGGCAAAGAAGCAGTCAGTAAAGTGGATTATAAACGCCGTGGGCCACTTATCTGGTGGAGTAAAGATAAAAGACCCGCTGATTTAGACGCCCAAATTCCACTGATTTTGGCAGAATTGGATCGTTTAGGTCCCCCTGATGAAGATCTTTCCGAATGAAAGCTGCATTAAAAAACTTACTTAAAAAATGGTTTCCCACTATTCATCCACTGCCAGCCAAACGACTGGCTTGCTGGGAAAAAGAACTTCTGGCGGCACCACCGGATATTAAGGATTCAGAAACCATTAAACACGTGGAAATACTGGACCGCCTTAATGATAAGGAGTATTGAGTCAGAATATCCGCAGTGCGACGACCAATATGTCAGGACGAAACCCACCACGCCAACCGGGTAGTTTATAAAAAGAGAATGAAGAACTGAGCATCCATATTTGAACCAACTCGCTCTATTTCAGGCAAAATATTACCTTTTACCGCCATCCTATGCCTGAAATAGACTTTGCGAAGCAATCAATGTCGCCCCACAAGA
>NZ_JAJAFX010000089.1:0-8652 GCF_025384845.1 Photorhabdus temperata
CCCCGCGATTACGGGCGTGAAAAGAAAAAGGCCACGCCATGCGCAGCCTGACATTAGAGACATAAAAAAACCCCGTGAGTACGAGGCTTGTTAATTCGATAAGCTGTGTGACATAGCTATCACTCTTATCACATTATATGGGTTTTTGTAATTACACAACCCTTATTTATGCAAACTGATAGATATTTTCTTTTTGAGTTACTTCATCTATTTCTAATTTAATATCAGCTATTGCCAGACACCCCTCAATAAATCCCTCTGCCGATTGCAGTCGTTTGGCTACCTGATTATGTGAAATACCAAGCCTTGGCCCCATTATTCTAAGCGGCATTCTTCTCACGTAATACATAACAATAAGCTGAAAATAATAAGCATTATAATCTTTCAGCCTTCTCATAGCTGCATCCACGGCAAGACCATCATCATCACAACACTGTGGCCGCGATTTAGCTTTGTTAGGGATCAGCCCTTTAAACCCCGCCGCGATTGGCGACCAATCAACATCACTGTTATCATTTGCCGCCCATGATCCCCAACGCTCAAGCACCATTTGAATATCACGCATTATTTACCCCCGGAGAACTGAATGATATTTGTCATATTTGGTTGAGAACATTACTGAGTGTTTTTTGCTCTTGACTGCCCGATCCTGAATAACTTTCAGTGAACCATATTTGCATTGCAGAACAGCAAATGACCTGCCTGTAATACCACTCCTGAAGCGAGCTTCTTCTATCGCTGCCTCAATATCAGTGAAGATTGTCATTGCTTAATCTCCTGAGTTTATCTTTGTAATAATCTCGGATCTGCTCGTAATCATCACGTTTCAATTTCTGCAAAGCATGATGAGACATCAATCTGTCGAATCGCTCTTGCCCAATTTTTTCAATCAAGCAAGGCTTATAGTTAATTATATTTCCTGATAAATAGTTATTACATGCAGAGCATTGCTTATGAGCATTATCCTCATCAAATCGCAGCTCTGGATGAGCCTTAATTGTTAGATAATGCCCTGCGTGATATTGCCCCTCATGAAATCGCCCACAACTAATACACGGAAGGTCTTTATCTCTTTCACGAATAAATGCATTAAACGCTTGCTGTGCTTGGCTCTTAAAATAAGAGAGTGGCTTTACTGCTAACTTACGGGCTTTGAGTTTATCTTTCTGTTCTGTTAGTTCTTGCTGACGTTTCTTTTTTAATGCCTGCTCTGCTTTCTCTCTGTCTCTGTTTCTTTTTCTGATTGCTAATTCAGCGCCATGCTCTGGATTACACCAGTATATATTCGAATACTTTGGCATAAACCATTCGCAGCATATTTTACATTTCCGCCTCGCTGGTTTTTTCATTTCTATTTCTCCGTCTGTCCCATTTCGCTCGCAGAAGCTTATAAACGTAATCAAACGTTTCAACTTCTGATTCCGTGGGAACTGGCTTTGATTTGTTATTAGATGGGATTTTATAGATTAGATTATTGATGACTCGCTGAGTCTGAGATGTTTGTTGTGACATTTAACCACCCATTATTTATTCCTTTCTTTTTTCTCAAAAGCAGCCGCAGCCGCGAGAAAATTAGACTCTATAAGCTGTTTCGCTTCTTTCTTCATTTCTCTGCCTATATGCAATGCTCTTTTACCCCGTTTAAGCTGCCACAGCGCATAAAGATAAAATAGCCTTGCCGCCGCTGACAGCCATATAAGCCCAAAAACAAATGTTGCTACAATACCCGCAAACGCATAGAAATAGATTATCCAGTCTTTCATTATTTATCTTGCTCCTGTTTTAATTTCATATATTCGCTGTTATCCGGTATTGTCACGAAACAACCAATACTCACAGCCCATTGCTCAACTCTTTCCATAAACTGAAACATATCCCCTGTGTCGAGTTTTGATGTCCGCTTAAGCGTCCTGACACGCTCTGTAAGCTGCGTAGTGACATCCATTATCTCGATAACTTCATAGCCCAAGAATGTATGCTTAAGCATCTCCTTAACATCTTCCGGTGAATATTTGGCACCGTTAGAAATAAGGTAACGACTTATCTCACCAAACCACATATGAGCCGTGGCATTTTGAGATAATGAGCGTTTATTTTTCCACGGCTTAATAATAATGCGATGCGGTTGTTTAGTTTGCAGTGTTTCTTTCAGTATTTCCCAAGCTTGTGATTTATTTGATTCGTGAAAACAAAAATCAGCTTCCATTTAACCCCTCCGTCATTCATCCCATAACTTTATAAGTTCATCAGGGATTTCAATTTCATCATCAAGCTCTATTGCAATAGCACGACAAACAGCCTCTTTTGCGGTCTTTCCGGTTACTACATCAAATCCCGGTCTATCTGCACACCAACCTTTAGCACGCTCTATAAGACTAATAAAATACTCATCAATTAACGGGCCGCATTCACCCCATTCCGTAGAATATTCAGGTATATTCTCTAGATTTTTAATCAAGTAATCTGAATCCCAACCTTCACAAATAGCAACAGCATAATCTAATGCACGGCCTGTTAAATTTTCTGTTTTCATTTTCATATTATTACCCCTTTACAACCTTCAATTTTCCGCGGACATGAATTATCGGATCTGAGTCAGAATTTGGCGCTCGTAAGTTCCACGCTCTGATAGCATCTCGCTTAGTTCTGTACGTGAGAGTAATCGGCTTAATTAAACATTTATCACCAATACATCCGGCATAAATACCTTCACCATCAGCAAATAACTCGGCATTACATTGACAGAACGGACATTTATCAAGGGTTAGATAATGCGGCAATTTAGTGTCATAAATCATTTAAAACTCCTTCGGTGGGCTTGGCAATGGCATCCAATGACTAACTGCATTTAAATCCATGTATACATCTCCTGACGATATATAAAATCCATTTTCTTCGTCCATTGATAAATACCCGCAAAAAACTCGACCTGATACTAAAATCAGCACGGTTTTTATAGATTCCGGCAATCTGTCACTGCATTTAATCCAGTTCATATTAAAAGTCCTTCCTATAGGTTATTTAACTTGCCGACGATAGCTATCCCATGTGAATCCGATAGCCATCGGCGATCCCATTCTCAACCTATCAATCACCCGCTCACCTAACACATCAGCAAGCTGTTGCTGTGGCAAGTTGGTTAATACGCCAACCGGTTTTTTGTTTGCCAGACGCCGATCAACCACCTGGAAAATTATCAGGTCCTCATTCAGATTTTTTCTCTGCACTCCGACATCATCGAGCACCAGCAAATCAACTTCACACAAATCATCAACCAAGGCAGATTCGCTGATTTTCGCATCCCGTTGATAGGTTTCACGTACCCGCATCATCAAATCAGGCAAAGTAGCAATCAGTATACTCTTGCCATTCTGAATGAGATGATTTCCGATGGCCGCTGCCAAGTGGTTTTTCCCGGTACCGGGATTGCCACTGAAAATAAATCCACCAAACGAGTGACCAAAATTCTCAGCATAGCGCCTAGCTTTCGCCAGCGCATTTTGTTGCTCCAATGTATCAGTGATGTAATTTTCAAACGTGCAATTTTGGTGCAATGGGCTGATGCCAGAGCGCCCCATGATTCTGTTTAAGCGATTCACCCGGTTCTCTTCTGCAATGCGTTTTGAGTCAATCTCGCCCTGCTTACGATGCCACTCCATTAAATCATCAGCATTAGTGAATTTTGGCTTGATATGTTCAGGCATCATCCGACGAAAACGAGCCAGAGTTTGTGCCATGCTCATTAGAAATCCTCCGAAATAAATTGCTCTGTGCGTACTGGTTGAGCAATGCGATCACCAACCCGCCGCTTGTAGCGATTAGCTTGCTGATTGTTCTGGTAGTTCAATTTCTGACTGGCAGTGATAAACCAATTCTTCGGCTTTTCAGACTGAAACTCCAAATCCAATCTCTGTAGCTCATGCTGCAAATCGATATTCGTGTATAGATTCTCCCACGCCGAGTAGTCTTTGTTGTTTAAACGGATCACCTGCCCCTCAAATGCATACTTACTCGACATCGAGTGAACGCTTGCAGACTGATTTTGATTTTCATCAGCACAAGCCGGTTCATCGGCTTGGGTGTTTATAGGGTTAGGGGAATCAGGAATCAGGTTAAGGGAATCAGCAGGATCAGTTTCATGCTCTTCTGATGCTTGCACCATACTTGCATGGTGCTCTTCTGGTGCTTCTTTATTATCAGCACCTTGCGTTACCTGTTCGGGTATTTCACTAGCCGCTTCTTTGCAGTGTGGGTTTTGGTGCTTCTTCCAGTTATTAATCTGAATAAACTCATTTCCATCTACTGCATATCTGGTGATAAAGTTTTTATCATGTAACTGAGCAAGTAATTTGTCACAATCTGTATCGTCATACGGCAATACCATTGCTTTAATTTTACGAGGTTTATCTTCAAGCCGACCCTCGCGATCGGCAATAGTCCACAAGCCAGCAAATAATAATCTCGCTAATGGTTCGCATTCAGCTAAATCATCATTTGTGAAAAAGCCGGGTTTAATATTTCGTGACCTAGCCATTGATTAAGTCCTCTATAAATTTAGGCATCTTCGGTTCTTCAATTTTGCAGTGTTCTCTTAGATGCTGTTGATCCGCTGGTTCTATTAGAATTAAATCACCATCATTGAAATAGAAAGAGAGCCCTTTTCGGTGTGCGGATTTAATAAGCTCAACAGATATTCTTATTAGCCTTTCAGCTATGGCTAATTTATTTCCAAAAGTATCAAATCCAAGATCTTCAAAAAGAGAATCAATATTTAATTCGTCAAGTTTTTCGGTGCTTATTACGTGGTTATAAATAGCTATTTCTTCTATTTTTTCATCCCTACCTTTCAGTCCATACTCATGAAAGGCATACAAAACCTCTTTCAGAGGAGCCTTAAAAAATTCCCTTAACTCATTCACTCTATAACGGTCAAGGAAGTCGTGAATTTCAGCCTCATCTTTCCCTGGATTTTCTGAGAAAAATGCAGCTTCAACTACAAACGGAACTGGAACACCAGTCGCTGATGAGAGTTCTCTGGCTCTAGTTTCTGGTGCATTGGTTGTCATACCAACTTTATAAACGCCGGGCATGCAACTATTACTCAAAACATATATCCAACCTTTTGATCTGAAGTTCTTAGGGAGTTCCGCATGCCTTATCACTTCATCATGGACTTCCATCTCTTCTAAGTGCATAATTCACCTGTTAGTGGTATAGGGGAACTCTCATTTCCCCCGCTTGATTCATATTTGATTAGCCTCGCCTGTTCCCGCAGACGAGGCGCTTTCTCTTAAGTGAGATAGCATCTCTTGCAACGCTTTAGCTATCTGTGCTGTTTCTTCTCCGTGAATCACAACCTCGCTTACCGGGGCTTCAAACCCAATAGCAGCTAGTAACTTGGCTGCTTTAGTCACAAAGCCGGTTTGCTCTGTTTGCCATCTGCTTATCTGTGATTGATGCACCCCGCAAGCATCAGCAACATGCTTCGGCCCGGTAATGACAATTCCCTTTCTTATTCGTGATTCGATTTCTTTAGTTTTGCGTTCCATTGCGATATTCATCTGTTAAATTTCCTTAAATAAAATAAAGTTAATAGCCCAACAACTGGGCTACGCTCCCCGCTTAGTGAGGAATGCACTTTTCAGTGCTGAGATGTTAAAGAGCGGCGAGCTACCTACCGGCTCGTGCGGTTTATTGCTATGCTGCTCTGGGTGGGAAAATGTCATCAAGACAATACTTTCCACCCAATGAATTCAGTACGCACACAATTTTGCGGCATGAATGTAAATCTGGATTTCTAATTCCAGATTCATAATTACCAATACGTGACTGTGACCACCCAAGCATTCTTGCTAATTCAGCTTGAGTGATACCAATCACTTTCCTTGCTGATGATATTTTGTTCATTGTTACCCCTTGTATCTAAGCATCATTATTAAACACGATTTGTGATTCATTGTAAACACGAATTGTGAGAGATAAAAACCACGCGCTGTGTTAAATAAGAATCCATGAAAACAAATGAAAGTGTTGGCGCAAGACTTAAGCGCCTCAGAAACCAACAAAAAATGAGCCAAGCTGCACTCGCGGAACGATGCGGCTGGGCCTCTCAGTCAAGAATAGGAAACTATGAATCTGACACTAGAAATGTCAGCGCTGATGATGCTGTCATTTTATCTAAAGCCCTTGGTGTTTCTCCTGCTGAATTGATGTTTGGTGATGCAGAATCTTCACAAGGAAATGAAGCCAGTGAGACATGCCAGGAACTATCAAAGAGACAAAAAATTCTTTTAGAATTATTTGATGAATTACCGGACAGCGAAGCTGACGAACTTTTAAAAACTCTTGAAGAAAAAAAACGGTATTACAATCAGTTACTAGAAGAATTATCACAGAAGAGAAGCAAAAATAAAGCATAAGAAATTTTTTTAATAACAAAGTGTTCCCTGTTCGAGGGACTGTGTAAGTGCTGGGGCAATGGCAAAATAAAATACTCATTGCGTGAGATCCCAGACTGGTAATGCCCATCTGAGCCACCTACCCGGTGGCTTTTTTATGCCCTCTTCTCACCAAACCAGCCAAAACCCTACCCCAGAAAAATTTTTTCAAAACAAATTAACAGAAAAATCAATCACATGGTTCTTTCTCACAAAAATATATCACAAAACGTGTTGATTAATAAAACACAATATGTGATTATGCATCACATCAAAAGCACACAGACGAACAGGCAAGGAAAGCCCACGAAGTAGCTGCTACCGGCAGATGAAGAGGTAGATGATTCGCAAGTGCTGAGAAACAAACACAACAAACAACAGAGGATGATCACGATGAACGCATACAACAACGCAACAATGTACGTAGATAAATTTACAGGTAAGCAATATCTCGTACAGAACGGCTACAGCGGCAGAGTTACTCAATATGCAGCAAACGTAAAAGTGTGGTTTGACTGGTCTTGCGCGGCAGGCGGGAAATTAGGCACTACAGTTTTCAAAAGCCGCAAAGATCTGAATAGCTGGTTACGCATGATGGGATTTAAGAAGTAATGCATATAGCCCCGCGAGGGGCCTTAAATACCAGTCTTCTCTCTTATAGAGGGCTGATATTTAGGAAAAGTAACTAACAAGGAAGTTTCGCTCTTTAACAGATAGCACTGAAAAGTGCACATTTTCAACAAGTCGGTTTCTGACTGCGCTGTATCAACAGTGTAACCAGAAATCAACAGGAGAAAATTTATGAAATGCTACGCATATAACAACGCCGCTAAACGTCGTCGTGACAATAGACAGGCATTGACTGAGGCATATAACCAAGCTCACGGTATTAATCCTGATGAAGAAGTTAAGCCTACACGCCCTACTCTTTATCTTAAACGTCGAGCAATGGATCGGACTGAAAAGGCCGTTTCGGTAAGAACTACACCTGTTATTGATTCATTTAACAACTGCTGCTTACCTGATGTATTTCTCTACTCAGTCGGCAAGAAAAGTAGCAAAGATATTACGGCAAGGGGGTAATTATGGAAAAAGTATTTCATGTGTTCGACTCAATGGAAGCAGCAGAGCAATGCGTTATTGAAAAACAATTAACATCATGTCCGATCTGCTATATCAAAGTCAGCTTCATCAAATAACTAATTCCAGCTCATTTATAGTGGGCTGTTGTGAGTTAATAAATAAAGGTGATTGTCATGAGAACTCAAATATTTTTCCACAAATATAATTTAGGTAGTTTTGGTTTATCTAATGATGAAATCCTGCGTTTTGAAAAATATGCTATAAACTATATTGAATCAATGGAAAAAGAAATAGATGTTATTTGTTTGCCTTATCCCACTTTATTTTATGAGCATGTAACGTGCTCGATATCTAAAAATCTCAGAGAATATATTTTTAAAAAATTTAAATTTGAATCAATTACTAATACATATAATCGATCAATAAAAAAACATGAATTTAAATCTCATTACAGTGATTATAGACAAAAAAGGAATGAGCGACAAAAAGGAAGACTTATAATAGCATTTGAATTACACATGGAACATATTAAAAATAAAGAAATATATATATTGTGTGACAAAATATTCATGTCTAATTTAAAACATAATAATATTTCAAATAAATCTATTTCAGATAAAGTTAGATTTTACAAAAAAGACCCGAAATTATATAAAAGAATATATAAAATATCACCTATAGTAATTTTACCGTATAGTAATTAATATTTCGCCACACCGGGAAAATAGGGAAATGTCGGCAGGGAAGCCAATTATTAAATTAATAACAGGAGTACACATCATGACAATAGCAGAACTAATTGAACTGCTAAAAGAACGTTTCGGTGATAATTGGGAGAACTGCGAACTAGAAATTCCCGATGAATTGAATGGTGGATGGCTAACAGTTGAACATGAAAATGTTGTTATCGAATCTGATAATGAATTTATTAAATTAAACTGCTGGATGAGCTATCCAGAGGAACTAGAGGATTAAACAATGTCAGACAATAAAAGACACGTGCACGCTGATTCAATGCTTGAATATGCGATTGATGCTTCTAAGACCGATGAACCGTGGTTGCTGTGGGAAATATCTTGTTATGATAGTGAATGGAGAACTTTGGCTCGTCATCCAGCATGGGATATTGACG